>NZ_JBEZNQ010000014.1:95892-127130 GCF_040653315.1 Streptomyces sp. NPDC047981
CTGCGCCTGCCGGACACGTACTTCGACGACCTGCGCGCCGACCTGCGGGCCAAGCGCGACCTGCTGAGCGACGGCCTCGCCCGGGCGGGCTTCGAGGTCTACCGGCCGGCCGGGACCTACCTCGTCACCACCGACATCCGCCCGCTGGGCGAGTCCGACGGCTTCGCCTTCTGCCGGGCCCTGCCCGAACGCGCGGGCGTGGTCGCCATCCCCAACGCCGTCTTCTACGACCACCAGGACGAGGGGACCCCGTTCGTGCGCTTCGCGTTCTGCAAGAAGGAATCGGTCCTCACCGACGCCGCCGAACGCCTCCGCAAGGCGTTCGGCGACTGAACGTCGCCCTGTATCGAGGAGGTGACTCCCCGCCTACAGTGAGACCAGGAGTCTGACCACTGGGGGTGGAGGATGGACCCGCTCGTGTTGGCAACGGGGACGGCCTTGGTGGGCGCGATGGCCACCGATGCCTGGCAGCAGGCCAGAGCCGCGGTGGTGACCCTGTGGCGACGCAGACACGCCGCTGAGGCCGATGTCGTCGGGTCCGAGTTGGAAGCGGTCCACTCCCGGATTCTCACCGCTCGCGAGGCGGCGGACGAAGCCACGGAACAAGCCCTTGTCGGCGCGTGGCGACTGCGGCTCCAGCAGCTCCTCGAAGAAGACCCCTCATGCGCCGATGACCTGCGTCGTCTGCTGGACGAGCACCTCGTACCGGCCCTCACCCGCGAGGAGCGGTCACGACTGCCGTCGGTCGCCATGAAGGCCGAGACGCACGACGAGTCGCGGGTGTACATGGCCGCCCGCGACGTTCACATCAACGATCGGTAATGCCGTCGGCAGACGAACCCGAACCTCCGCGGACTCGGGTCGTGGTGCACTCCCATGAGAATTCCCGGGTCTACGTGGCCGGTGGGGACGTGCACCACACCGTTGCGCACACCACCGCGTCGCCGGTTCCGGACCCGTCCATGTGCACCCTGCCGCGTGGCGTGGCTGCCTTCACCGGGCGGGATTCCGAACTGCGACAGCTCGCCGAGGTCGCGGAGTCGCCCGGGCTCGTCGCCATCCACAGCGTCAGCGGCATGCCCGGCGTGGGCAAGACCGCCCTCGTGACCCATGCCGCACACCTGCTCGCCGACCGCTTTCCCGACGGGCAGTTGTTCGTCCCCCTGCATGCGCACACTCCGGGCCGGCGACCGGCCGATCCAGGCCTGGTCCTCATCGACCTGCTCATCGCGACCGGGATGCCGCCGCAGCGGATTCCGTCCGGCCTCGATGCCAGGATCCAATGCTGGCGCAGCCGCCTGGTGGGCAAGAAGATCCTGCTGGTACTGGACGACGCCGCTGACAGCGCGCAAGTGGAACCGCTCCTGCCGGGGACGGGCGGGTGCCTTGTGATGGTCACCAGTCGACGGCGCTTGATCGCCCTCGACGGTGCGCGACCGATCCCGCTGGACACCCTGTCACCGGACCAGGCCGAGCTGCTGTTCCTCCGTCTGTCCGGCCGTGATGCGGGGGCGACCGCGGCCGGCGCCGTCGCGAACCTGGTCCGCCTGTGCGGATACCTGCCGCTGGCCATCACCCTGCTCGCGGGTCGTCTCGTTCATCACCCGGCCTGGAGCCTGTCCCAGTTCACCAGGGACTTCATCGAGGCCCGGGACCAACTCGGGCTGCTTCAGGGCGGTGACCGTGCCGTGGCCGCGGCGTTCGACATGTCCTATCGGGACATGCCCGCCGACCGTCAGAGGTTCTTCCGAAACCTCGGCCAGCACCCCGGAACCGACATCGACGTCTGCGCTGCCGCAGCGCTCGGAGGCGTGTCGCAGGCCGACGCGGAGCGACATCTGGAGGCGCTGTACACAGACCATCTTCTGGAGGAAAGGACACCCCGCCGGTACGGGCGGCACGATCTGATCCGCGCCTACGCGCTCGCGCTCGCCGCCGAGGATCCCGAGGCCGAAGACAGCCGTGCGATCGAGCGTCTGCTCGGCCACTACGGGCAGACCGCCGAGGCGGCCGACCGCTTCTTCGCCCGCACCACTCGGCCCGGCTCATCACCTGCCACCTCGACACCCGTCGACGGACAGACCTTCCCGAGCCGCGAGCACGCGACCGCCTGGCTGCGCAGCGAACGACCGAACCTCGTGGCGTGCATCAACGCGTTCTCTCCGCAGGCCCGGTACCGCTCGCACGCGCTCCGCATCACGGCCGCCACGGCCGCGTTCCTGCACCAGGAGGGCCCGTGGCCGGAGGCCGCGGCCCTGCACCGCGGTGCGGTGGACATCGCGCGTCACAGTGCCGACCGTCTTGCCGAGGCCAACGCTCACAACGATCTGGGCCGCGTGCTCTACCGAATGGGTGACCTCCAGGCAGCAGCGGAGTCCCACGAGCGGGCGCTGGCCCTCTACCAGGATCTCGGCGAGAGCCAAGGCGAGGCGAACGCCTTGTCGGACTTGGGACGCACGCACTACCTGACCGGCGCATACGCAGCGGCTGCCGCGCTGCAGGAGCGCGCACGGCTGCTCTACCGCGAGGTCGGCGATCGGGGGTCCGAGGGCAATTCGTTGTGGGAACTGGGCCGCGTACGCGCGATGGCCGGTGAGCCGGCGGCGGCAACAGAGCTGCACGAGCAGGCGTTGGCCATCTTCCGGGAGGTCGGCGACCGGATCGGCGAGGGAAACGCGCTGTGGGATCTGGGGCGAGCGCGAGCCGCGGCGGGCGAGTACCTCGTTTCGGCGGAGATGCAGGAACAGGCACTCGTCGTCTTCCGTTCCGTGGGAAGCCGATTCGGTGAAGCCAACGCCCTCCACAATCTCGGCCTCGTGCGGCACCTGACCGGCGACAACACCGCTGCGACACGACTCCAGGAATCCGCACTCGCGATCTACCGGGCTCTCGGCAATCGACAGGGTGAGGCCAACGCACTTCACGGTCTGGGGCGCGTGTGCACCGCGACGGGTCAACTGTCGAGAGCACTCGATCGGTTCGGGAGAGCACTGGCGATCTATCGGGCCCTGGGAAGCCGTTTCGGACTGGCCAACTCCCTCCATGGCCTGGGCCGCGTCCGGCACCTGTCGGGCGATCACTCCACCGCGGCCGATCTTCTGGGCGAAGCGCTGGGCGTCGTCCGCGCCATCGGCAACCGGCGGGGAGAAGCCGAGGTGCTGAACAGCATGGGAGCGTTGACAGCCGACTCGGCGGGAGCGGCGGAGGCATTGCCGCACTACCGCTCCGCCCTGCGACTCGCGCGACAACTCCCCAGTCCGATCGAGGAGGGCCGGGCCCTGGAAGGCATCGCCCACTGTCTGGGGCGCACCGGTGACGTGTCGGCAGCCCGCGACACCCTCCGTCAGGCGGTGAGCGTCTACCGGCGCATCGGTGCCGCCGAAGCGGCATCGGCCGCCACCGCTCTGGAGGCGTACTGAGCGACGGTCCGCCTGCGGCAGGACCGTGGCGCGAGGCAAGGTACCGGTGGGTTTTTTCACTCGGGTGGGCCCCGCGCTCGCGCGCGCCCCCGTCCTGCCGCGTGGATTGTCGGGTAGACCGATTTGTCGGGCCGATCCCGATTCCGTGCGCACGGAGGTGCACCCTGTCCGCCGAGACTCTCGACCGCCCGGCGTCGACCGCCGCTGTCCGGAGCGTCCCCCGCCGGTGGGCCTCGCTGCACCGGGCCGCGCCCGCGCTCGGGCTCTTCGCGGCCGCGCGGCTGACCGGGATGCTGGTGCTCGCCGCCTGGTCCTGGCACATCGGGCGCTCGCCCCGGGCCCTGCTGGCCACGTCCTGGGACTCCGGCTGGTACACCCGGATCGCGGCGCACGGCTACGGCCACACGCTCCACTGGCCCGACGGGGTCGTCCAGTCCGACCTGGCCTTCTTCCCGCTCTACCCGGCCCTCGTCCGCGCCGTCACCACCGTCCTGCCCGTCGAGGGCGGCACCGCCGGGCTGCTGCTGTCCTGGGCGTCGGCCGGCGCGGCGGCCTGGGGGATCTACCTGATCGGCGAGCGGCTGTACGGGCGCCGCACCGCCGTCGTGCTCGTCCTTCTCTGGGGCCTGCTGCCGCACTCGATCGTGCTGACCATGGCGTACACCGAGCCGCTGATGACGGCCCTGGCCGCCTGGTCGCTGTACGCGCTCCTCACCCACCGCTGGCTGTGGGCCGGCGCCCTGGCCGCCCTGGCCGGGCTCTCCCGCCCCAACGGGATCGCCGTCGCGGCGGCGGTCCTCGTGGCGGCGGCGTACGAGCTGTACCGGCGCCGGGCCACCCCCCGGGTCTGGGCGGGGGCCGCGCTCGCGCCGCTCGGCTGGCTCTCGTACCTGCTCTGGGTGGGCGCGCGGCGCGGCGATCTGCTCGGCGGCTACTTCGCCGTCCAGGACGGCTGGACCTCGCGCTTCGACCTCGGCAAGGGCGCGCTGGTCTTCGTCCGGGACATGCTGCGCGGGCCGACGCAGTTCGGCTTCGCGACGGCGCTGCTGTTCACCGGCGCCGGCGTGCTGCTCTTCGCGCTGCTCGCCCTGGTGGAGCGGCCGCCGCTGCCGGTCCTGGTCTACGCGGGCGTCCTGGTGCTCATCGCCGTCGGCGGTTCGGGCTTCTTCGAGTCCAAGCCGCGCTTCCTGCTGCCCGCGTTCCCGCTGCTCTTCCCGCTGGCCCAGGCACTGACGAAAGCCCGGCCCAGGGCCGCGATCGTGGTGATCGCCGCCCTGGCCGGGCTCTCGTTCAGCTTCGGGGCCTACGCGCTGACGCTCGCGCGGATGGCCCTGTGAGGGTGCGCCCTGTGAGGGCGCGCCCCGTGAGGGTGCCCGTGCGGGCTCAGGCCTCGTCGCCCGCGTCGCCGTCGGCGGACTTGTCCTCGGGGGCCTGCAGGCCGAACTGCTCCACGAGCCACTTGTCGAACTCGATCGAGGCGCGGACCCAGCTGACGGTCGACGACACGAAGTGCTCCAGGGCGACGCCGGTGCCGATCAGCATCTGGGCCTCGCCGATGAGGCGGAGGGTGGCGGAGCCGTCCTCCTCCTCGTGCAGGTGCGTGTAGACCTTCGGCCACAGCGTGCGGCGGTTCCAGTCGTCGATCGCGTCGAGGATCCGGGCGCGGTCGTCGGCCGAGTGCGGGCGGTCGTAGAAGGTCCGCACAGAGAAGACGCTCTGCTCCCCCTCACCGCGGAACATGAAGTACGTGCGGAATTCCTCCCACGGCGCCGCGAGGTCACCCTCGTCGTCGACGACGTACTTCAGCTCCATCTGGTCGAGGAGCTGCTTGACCAGGTCCTGGTCGGGGACGACGGGGCCCGCCGGTCCTGCGGCCTGAGGCTGGGGCTGGCCCCCGAAATTCGGAATCGAGGACGGGTCGATGCTCACCGTGAATATCCCTTCGTACGGTTGCCGCCATCCTCCCCCATGCCGGGCGGTATGGCGCAAGCCCCACCTCCCGCGATCCGCTGCGGGCTGACAAACTCTGGGCCCATGGGGGATGACATACGGGGGAAAGTGCCGCCTGTACGGCCGAAGGCCTGGACGTGGGTGTGGGTCTCGGCGCTCGTGACCGTGCTGTGCGGGGGCCCGCTGGCCCTGCTGGTGTGGGGCGCGATGGCCTGGAGCGAGATCGGCGAGGCGAAGCCCGTCGACTGCGCGGAGGCGATGGAGTTCGCCCGCGGGACGCTTCCCGTCGGCGCCCAGGACCCGGTGTGCACGGCCGCGCACTGGCAGGACACCCGGGTGACGGTCGAGTTCCGGATGGAGCGGGCCGCGTACGAGCCGTGGCTCGCGGAGGTGTATCCGGACCGAGAGAAGGCCCCGACCTGCGAGCACGGGTTCGCCACCTGCGCACGGGCGTCCTTCGGCGACGCGCTGTTCGTGGACCTGGCCGTGGCGTACGAGGACGGTGACACCGCCCTCGTACGCCTCAGCGCCTTCGACCTCTGACCGGCCCCCGGTACGGCGTCTACTGCGCCGCGCCCACGATCAGCCCGTCCTCGAACCGGTCCACCCGGACCGTGTCGCCGTCGCGGACCTCGCCCGCGAGGATCTCCTTCGCGAGCCGGTCGCCGATCGCGGTCTGGATGAGCCGGCGCAGCGGCCGGGCGCCGTACGCCGGGTCGTTGCCCTCGTCGGCCAGCCACGCCAGGGCGGCGGGCGTGACGTCGAGGGTGAGCCGGCGCTCGGCGAGCCGGCGCGCGAGCCGGTCGATCTGGAGCTGCGCGATCCGGCCCAGCTCGGTCTTGTCCAGGGCCGAGAAGACCACGAGGTCGTCGAGGCGGTTGAGGAACTCCGGCTTGAAGCTCGCCCTGACCACCTCCAGGACCTGCCGCTTCTTCTCCTCCTCGCCGATCACCGGGTCGACCAGGTACTGGCTGCCCAGGTTGGAGGTGAGGATCAGGATGGTGTTGCGGAAGTCCACCGTCCGGCCCTGGCCGTCGGTGAGCCGGCCGTCGTCGAGGACCTGGAGCAGGATGTCGAAGACCTCCGGGTGCGCCTTCTCCACCTCGTCGAGCAGCACCACGCTGTACGGGCGGCGGCGCACCGCCTCGGTGAGCTGGCCGCCCTCCTCGTAGCCGACGTAGCCGGGGGGCGCGCCGACGAGCCGGGCGACGGAGTGCTTCTCGCTGTACTCCGACATGTCGATGCGGACCATGGCCCGCTCGTCGTCGAAGAGGAAGTCCGCGAGCGCCTTCGCCAGCTCGGTCTTGCCGACACCCGTCGGGCCGAGGAAGAGGAAGGAGCCGGTGGGGCGGTCGGGGTCGGCGATCCCGGCGCGGGTGCGGCGCACGGCGTCGGAGACGGCCCGGACGGCCTCGCTCTGGCCGATCAGCCGCTTGCCGAGCTCGTCCTCCATGCGCAGCAGCTTCTGCGTTGCGCCCTCCAGGAGGCGTCCCGCGGGGATGCCGGTCCAGGCGCCGACCACGTCCGCGATGTCGTCGGGGCCGACCTCCTCCTTGACCATGGTGTCCTTCGCGGCCTCCTGCTCGGCCTCGGTGGCCTCCGCGAGCTCCCTCTCCAGGGCCGGGATCTCGCCGTACAGCAGCTGGGAGGCGGTGTCGAAGTCGCCGTCGCGCTGCGCCCGCTCGGCGCGCCCGCGCAGCTCGTCGAGCTGCTCCTTGAGCTCGCCGACCCGGTTGAGGGACTGCTTCTCCTTCTCCCAGCGGGCGGTCAGGCCGCGCAGCTCCTCCTCGCGGTCGGCGAGGTCGCGGCGGAGCTTCTCCAGGCGCTGGCGGCTCGCCTCGTCGGTCTCGTTCTTGAGGGCCAGCTCCTCCATGCGCAGCCGGTCCACGGAGCGCTGCAGCTCGTCGATCTCGACGGGCGAGGAGTCGATCTCCATCCGGAGCCGGGAGGCGGCCTCGTCGACGAGGTCGATGGCCTTGTCGGGGAGGAAGCGGGAGGTGATGTACCGGTCGGAGAGGGTCGCGGCGGCCACCAGCGCGGAGTCGGCGATCTGGACCTTGTGGTGGGCCTCGTAGCGGCCCTTGAGCCCACGCAGGATCGCGATGGTGTCCTCGACGCTCGGCTCGGCGACCAGGACCTGCTGGAAGCGGCGCTCCAGGGCGGGGTCCTTCTCGATCCGCTCGCGGTACTCGTCCAGGGTCGTCGCGCCGACCATGCGCAGTTCGCCGCGGGCCAGCATCGGCTTCAGCATGTTGCCGGCGTCCATGGCGGAGTCGCCGCCGGCGCCCGCGCCGACGACGGTGTGCAGCTCGTCGATGAAGGTGATGATCTGGCCGTCGCTGGCCTTGATCTCGGAGAGGACGGTCTTGAGCCGCTCCTCGAACTCGCCGCGGTACTTGGCGCCCGCGACCATCGCGCCGAGGTCGAGGGAGACCAGGCGCTTGTTCCGGAGGGACTCGGGGACGTCACCCTTCACGATCCGCTGGGCGAGGCCCTCGACGACGGCGGTCTTGCCGACGCCGGGCTCGCCGATGAGGACCGGGTTGTTCTTGGTGCGGCGGGAGAGGACCTGCACGACGCGCCGGATCTCCTGGTCGCGCCCGATGACCGGGTCGAGCTTCCCCTCGCGCGCGGCGGCCGTGAAGTCCGTGCCGAACTTCTCCAGCGCCTTGTACTGACCCTCCGGGTCGGGTGTGGTCACCCGGCGTCCTCCCCTGCTCTTCTCGAACGCGTCGAGCAGCCGCTTCGCACCGGCCCCCTGCTGGGCCAGCACGTCGCCCGCCGGTCCGCCCTTCGCCGCGACCCCGATGAGCAGGTGCTCGGTGGAGATGTAGTCGTCCCCGAGCTCCTTGGCCCGCTGCGCCGCGTCGGCGATGACGGCGAGCAGCTCACGGCCCGGCTGCGGCGGCGCGACCGTGGATCCGGTCACGCTGGGCAGGGCGGCGAGCAGCCGCTCCGCTCCGGACCGTACAGCGGCCTGGTCGGCCTCGACGGCGGCGAGCAGGTCGGTGATGTTCTCGTTCTCCTGACCCGCGAGGAGCGCGAGCAGAAGATGGGCGGGGGTGAGGTCGGCGTGCCCGTCGGACACGGCGCGGCTGGTCGCCGCGTTGAGCGCGTCCCGGCTCCTGTTGGTCAGTTCGGCGTCCACGTGCGCTGTCTCCTCCTCGGCGTGCGCTGTACACATTCCTATGACTCATCCAGCGTACACAAAGTTGAGTCTATTCCGCTCAAGGTGTCGCACAGGGCTCCGCCGCGGGTAGGTTCCGGGCATGGCGACTGACCCGAGGAACCCGGACGACTCGTATCTCAGCTTCTGGCGCGAGTACCACATGTGCACCCTGACCACCCCGCGCGCGGACGGCACCCCGCACGTGGTGGCGGTGGGCGTGACGTACGACCCCGAGGGCGGCGAGAACGGCATCGCCCGGGTCATCACCAACAAGCACAGCCACAAGGTGGCCAACGTGCTCGCGGCGGGCGCGGAGGGCGCGCGGGTGGCGGTCTGCCAGGTGGACAAGGGCCGCTGGGCGACCCTGGAGGGCGTGGCCCGCATCCGGACGGAGCCGGAGGTCGTCGCCGACGCGGTGGACCGCTACGCGGCGCGCTACAACCGGGTCCCCGCGCCGAACCCGGACCGGGTGGTCATCGAGATCGCGCTCACGCGGGCCATGGGGCGGGCGTGACGCCCGACGGCGGCGCCTTACGCGCACAGCACAGCGGCGCCATCGCGTTTCAGGTCCGCGATGGCGCCGCTGTGTGGGGGAAGTACCTGAGCGATCTTGAACGACGGGGGAACCGCTCAGGCACTGCGGGGGGTGGCGGTGATGGTCTCGGTCTCCACCAGCTGATGGTCACGCTGGTCGAGATTGACGAAAATCATGCCGTAACGGATGGCACACCGGACGGGCTGTGGGGCGCCACGGGGCTTCCGGAGGCATCGGTAGGCTCGGATGTCCTCGTCGTCCCCGCGCCTGATGATGATCGGCTCACCGAAGAGGGTGACCATCAACGAATCGCCACCGTGCGGCACGGCTGTGACGAGGTCGATGAAATGCCACCCGGAACGGTAGGCAGCCGCCATCTCACGGCGGAAACGAGAGTCGTCGGGAACGTTCATGCGCCGACGAGGGACCAGCCGGGATCGTTCACGGCGGCCGGCGCGGCCGACCAGCCCGGGTCGGCGACCGTGGAGACCTGCGCGGCCACCGGCTCGGAGTGCCAACCGGGATCCTGTACCGCACCCAGCGCTCCCACTGTGGCGGCCGCGATGAAGGCGACTCCGGCCACCGCGCGTATGAGCTTCTTCATCATCACCGAGCAACCTCACTTGAAGATATGTCTTCTCCAACCCCCCGCGAGTAAGACGATGGCTTACTCTCTGCGCTTCCACCACCAAACCCATGCATCATGTTCCTGAGATGCAGGAGCCTGGGGGTGTACATATGCAGAAACAACCGGACGAATCCGGCCACCCCCATTCGCATGCAGAGTTGTGCAAGGCAGGCGCCGAGCTGTACGCCAGCGCTCTGCGGACGGGACGAATACCCCGGTCAGAGGCTGTCGAGACGCCCTGCCTGCTCGATCTGTCGCTGCTCCACCCGGACCCGGACGACGCCCAGTGGATGCGCCCGATCCCGCCCTCGTCCGCGCTCGCGCAACTCCTGCAGCCCATCGAGCGCGAGATCCTGGAGCGACGGCGGCTCACCGTCGCGCTGTCCGACGCTTTCGAGCCGTTCATGTCCATCACGGCCCAGGACCAGCCGTCCACGCACGCCATCACCGTCCTGGAAGGCATCAGCCGGATCAACGCCACCCTGGACCGGGTGGTCGCCAACTGCCGGCAGGAACTCCTGACCGTCCAGCCCGGCGGCGGCAGGCCCGCCCACGCGCTCGCGGAAGCGCTGCGCAGGGTCTCCCCGCTCCTCGGCCGCGGCATCAACATGCGCACGCTCTACCAGCACACCGCCCGCCACACCGAGCTCACCCTCACCTACCTCGAACACGTCGGTCCCGAGGTGCAGGTCCGCACGCTGGAAGAGATCATCGACCGGCTGATCATCGTCGACCGCGAGGTCGCCTTCATCCCTGCGCGCAGCGACCGCCAGGTCGCCCTGGAGCTGCGGCACCCCGGCATCGTGGCCTACCTCGTCGGCGTCTTCGACCAGTTCTGGCAGCTGGCGGTCCCGATCCGCGAGGAGATCCCGTACGACATCAAGACCGACGGCATCAGCGGGATCCAGCGCTCCATCGCCCAGCTCCTCGTCGAGGGCCACGTCGACGAGGCCATCGCGCGCCGCCTCGGCATGAACGTCCGCACCTGCCGGGCCCACATCGCCAAGCTCGCCTCCGCCCTCGGCAGCGGCAGCCGCGCCCAACTCGGCTACCTCATCGCACAGTCCGGCCTTCTGGAGCAGGAACACTGATTTTGTACGTACAGATCGACCTCGACGGCCCCGCCGGCACCCTGCGCGTCTCCGGGCACGAACTGCCCACCGTGGAGCTGGTCCGCGCCCCCGGCGAGGACCCCGACCCGCTCATCCCCATCGGCACCCGCGCCGCCGCCCGGCTCACCCTCACCGTCGACGGCGCGCCCGCCCGCCTCAAGCCCGGCCGCGGGAGGCTGCTGCGGCGCTCGTACCGCGTCGACGCCGTGGTCGCGGGCACCCGCTACCGGCTCGTCCCCTGCTCGTACGTGGAGAGCCGGCTGCTGCGCGACGGACGGCCGCTGGGGGTCTTCGAATCCAGCGGGGACGGCACCGTGGACGACGAGTGGGCCGAGGGCACCGAACCCACCGCGCTGGACCGGTCCGTCGGCACCGCGCTGGCCGCCGCGTTCGGAACGGGAGCGGCGCCCTGGTGGGACACGACGGGGAACATCGTCGCCGAACTCATCCCGTAGCCACCGCTCTCCCGGTACGACGAAGCCCCCTCCGCTGTCCGCGGAGGGGGCTTCGTGCGCGATCGGGAGCGCTATTCGCCGGTGCGCTTCGGGCGCCAGACGACGAGCGCGCTCGCCTGCTGCACGTCCTGGTACGGGACCAGGTCGCGCCGGTACGAGGCGTGGACCTGCGCCTCGCGCTGGCGCATCGCCGAGGCCGCGCCCTCGACGGCCGCCGAGAGTTCGGCGACGCGCTGCTGGAGCGCCGCCACCTGGTTCTCCAGCTCGATGATGCGCTTGATGCCCGCCAGGTTGATGCCCTCGTCCTGCGACAGGGCCTGCACCGTGCGGAGCAGCTCGATGTCGCGCGCCGAGTAGCGCCGGCCACGGCCCGCCGTGCGGTCGGGCGAGACCAGGCCGAGGCGGTCGTACTGACGCAGGGTCTGCGGGTGCAGACCCGAGAGCTGGGCCGCCACCGAGATGACGTACACCGGCGTCTCGTCGGTCAGTTCGTACGGATTGCGGCTGCGTCCCGGTCGGCTGTCCATCGGGTCAAGCTCCCTTCGCGGCCTGGAACAACTCTGCCCTGGGGTCCTCGCCCGCCGTCGCCTGACGGTAGGTCTCAAGAGCCTCGCGGGCCTTGTCGTCGAGCTCCTTGGGCACCGCGACCTCCACCGTCACCAGCAGATCGCCGCGCGTCCCGTCCTTGCGGACCGCGCCCTTGCCGCGGGCGCGCATGGTCCGGCCGTTGGGCGTGCCGGCCGGCAGTTTCAGCGTCACCGCCGGGCCGCCCAGCGTCGGCACCTTGATCTCGCCGCCGAGCGCCGCCTCGTCGAAGGTGACGGGCACGGTGACGGTCAGGTTGTCGTCCTTGCGGCCGAAGACCGGGTGGGCGTCGACGTGGACGACGACGTACAGGTCGCCGTTCGGCCCGCCGCGCTCGCCCGGGGCGCCCTTGCCGCGCAGCCGGATCCGCTGCCCGTCGGAGACCCCGGCGGGGATGCGGACCTGCATGGTGCGCGAGGACTTGGCCCGGCCACTGCCCTTGCAGACCTCGCAAGGGGTCTCGGCGATCAGGCCGCGGCCCTTGCAGTCCACGCACGGGTCGGTGAGCGAGAAGCCGCCGCCGCTGCCGCGCGAGACCTGGCCGGTGCCGACACAGGTCGGGCACACGCGGGGCGTGCCGTTCTTGTCGCCGGTGCCCGAACAGGCCTTGCAGGGCGCCTGGGAGGACATCCGCAGCGGCACCGTGGCGCCGTCCACGGCCTCGGTGAAGCTGAGCGTCACCTCGGACTCGATGTCCTGGCCGCGGCGCGCCTGCGTACGCGTCCCCGCGCCGCCGCCCGCGCCCCGGCCGAACATGCCGCCGAGGACGTCCCCGAGGCCGCCGCCGAAGCCACCGGCCCCGCCCGCGCGGCCGGGGCCCTGGGCGCCCCCGAAGAGGTCGCCCAGGTCGAAGTTGAACGATCCGCCCTGCCCGCCGGGGCCGGCCCGGAAGCCGCCGTTGCCGAACAGGGCGCGGGCGTCGTCGTACTCCTTGCGCTTCTTGGGGTCGCCGAGGACGTCGTTCGCCTCGGAGATCTCCTTGAAGCGCGCCTCGGCGCTGGTGTCGCCCTTGTTGGCGTCCGGGTGGTTCTCGCGGGCGAGCTTCCGGTACGCCTTCTTGATCTCGGCGTCGGTGGCGTCCTTGGGGACGCCGAGAACCTTGTAGTAGTCCTTCTCGACGAAGTCCTTCGTGCTCATCGACGTCCCTCCTTCCGGACTGCTCCGGTGATCGTCGCGCTAGCCCTCCTCGGGGCCACCGCTCTCCTCGTCCGCCGCCTTCTCCTCCTTCGCGGCCGGCGTCGCCCCGGGCTGGGGCTCGGCCACCGCGACACGAGCGGGCCGGATGGTCCGCTCGCCGATCCGGTACCCCGGCTGCAGGATCGCCACGCAGGTCGTCTCGGTGACGTCCGGTGCGTAGCTGTGCATCAGGGCCTCGTGGATCGTCGGGTCGAAGGGCTCGCCCTCCTTGCCGAACTGCTGCAGCCCCATCTTGGCGGCCACCGTCTCCAGCGACTCGGCGACCGACTTGAAGCCGCCCACGAGCTCGCCGTGGTCCCGGGCCCGGCCGATGTCGTCGAGCACGGGAAGCAGCTCCGTCAGGAGGCCCGCGACCGCGATCTCCTTGACGGTGACCCGGTCACGCTCCACCCGCCGGCGGTAGTTCTGGTACTCGGCCTGGAGCCGCTGGAGGTCGGCGGTGCGCTCGGTGAGCGCGCTGCGGACCTGGTCCAGCTGGGCCGTCAGGCCGGCCGTCTGTGCGGCGTCCCCGGCCGGGGCCGCCGAGCCCACCTCCGCGGAGGGGGTCTCGGCGGCTTCGGCGGCGTCGTCGGCGCCGGAGGGGACGTCGGGCTTCTCCTCGAAGCCCGGGGTCTCCTCCGTCATCAGACAGCGCCGCCCTTCGCGTCACCGGGCTTCTCGTCGTCGACGATCTCGGCGTCCACGACGTCGTCGTCGGCCTTGGCGTCGCCCTGCGGGGCGTCGCCGGGCGCGCCCTGCGCGGCCTGGGCGTCGGCGTACATGGCCTGGCCGAGCTTCTGGGAGACGGCCGCGACCTTCTCGGTGGCGGTACGGATCTCCGCGGTGTCCTCGCCCTTGAGCTTCTCCTTCAGCTCGGCGACGGCGGTCTCGACCTCGGTCTTGACCTCACCGGGGACCTTGTCCTCGTTGTCCTTGAGGAACTTCTCCGTCTGGTAGACGAGCTGCTCGCCCTGGTTGCGGGTCTCGGCGGCCTCGCGGCGACGGTGGTCCTCGTCCGCGTACTGCTCGGCCTCCTGGCGCATCCGGTCGACCTCGTCCTTCGGCAGCGAGGAGCCGCCGGTGACGGTCATCTTCTGCTCCTTGCCCGTCCCCAGGTCCTTCGCGGTGACGTGCATGATGCCGTTGGCGTCGATGTCGAAGGCGACCTCGATCTGCGGGACGCCACGCGGCGCCGGCGGCAGACCGGTCAGCTCGAACATGCCGAGCTTCTTGTTGTACGCCGCGATCTCGCGCTCGCCCTGGTAGACCTGGATCTGCACGGACGGCTGGTTGTCCTCGGCCGTCGTGAAGATCTCGGACCGCTTGGTCGGGATCGTGGTGTTGCGCTCGATGAGCTTGGTCATGATGCCGCCCTTGGTCTCGATACCGAGGGACAGCGGGGTCACGTCGAGGAGCAGGACGTCCTTGACCTCACCCTTGAGGACACCGGCCTGCAGGGCGGCGCCGATGGCGACGACCTCGTCCGGGTTCACACCCTTGTTGGCCTCCTGGCCACCGGTCAGCTCCTTGACGAGCTCGGCGACGGCCGGCATACGGGTGGAGCCACCGACGAGAACGACGTGGTCGATCTCGGACAGGTTGATGCCCGCGTCCTTGATGACGTTGTGGAACGGCGTCTTGCAGCGCTCCAGGAGGTCGGCCGTGAGCTGCTGGAACTGCGCCCGGGTGAGCTTCTCCTCCAGGTGCAGCGGGCCCTCGGCGGAGGCCGTGATGTACGGCAGGTTGATCGAGGTCTCGGTGGAGGACGACAGCTCGATCTTCGCCTTCTCCGCGGCCTCGCGGAGACGCTGGAGAGCCATCTTGTCCTTGGCCAGGTCGACACCGTGGCCGTTGGCGAACTGCTTCACCAGGTAGTCGACGACGCGCTGGTCCCAGTCGTCACCACCGAGGTGGTTGTCACCGTTGGTGGCCTTCACCTCGACGACGCCGTCACCGATCTCCAGGAGGGACACGTCGAAGGTGCCGCCACCGAGGTCGAAGACGAGGATCGTCTGGTCGTCCTTGTCCAGGCCGTAGGCCAGGGCGGCCGCGGTCGGCTCGTTGACGATGCGCAGGACGTTGAGGCCCGCGATCTCACCGGCCTCCTTGGTGGCCTGACGCTCGGAGTCGTTGAAGTACGCCGGGACGGTGATGACCGCGTCGACGACCTTCTCGCCCAGGTACGCCTCGGCGTCGCGCTTCAGCTTCTGCAGGATGAAGGCGCTCATCTGCTGCGGGTTGAAGGACTTGCCGTCGATGTCGATCTTCCAGTCGGTGCCCATGTGGCGCTTGACCGACCGGATGGTCCTGTCGACGTTGGTGACCGCCTGGCGCTTGGCGACCTCGCCGACGAGCACCTCACCGTTCTTCGCGAAAGCGACGACGGACGGCGTGGTCCTGGCGCCCTCGGCGTTGGTGATGACGGTGGGCTCGCCGCCTTCCAGAACGCTGACGACGGAGTTAGTCGTGCCCAGGTCGATGCCGACCGCACGTGCCATTTCGATTCCTCCAGCTGACTGCTGACTACCGACTTACTTGAGTGGAACTGACTCAAGGATGCACGACGAGATCGAGTGCGTCAACAGACCTGAGTGGAGCCGACTCAACTCTTCACCCTGAGAGTCGCTCAAAGAGGTGGCAGGGGCGCGTCGGTCCACGGCTGGAGGCCGTACGGCGTGAGAGAGTCCGGGATGCCCGTACAGGGCAAAGCGGGTGTAGCGGTCATACACACCTACACCCCGAATATCCCATGAATGCCATGCGAGCGAATGTCACCCGAAAGGGCGTGGGGAAGCGTCATGACGGCCAAGCGCGCACTCGACCTCTTCGGCGGACTGGCCCTGCTGGCCCTCCTCTCCCCGCTGCTCGCCGCCGTCACCCTCTCCGTCGCACTCGCGACCGCGGGGCCGGGTGGCGTGCTGCGCCGCAGGACCGTCGCCGGCCGGCACGGGCAGCCCTTCACGATGGTCACGTTCCGCACGAAGAGCCCCCTGGCCGCGCTCCCGCTGCTCGCGCACGTCGTACGGGGCCAGATGTCCCTGGTCGGCCCCTGCCCCCTCACCCCCGGCCACCGCGAGTGCGTCGGCGAGTCCCGGCGCCGGCTCTCGGTGCGCCCGGGCATGACCGGGCTCTGGCAGATCAGCGGGCGCTCGGAGCTGCCCTGGGAGGAGCGCGAGCTGCTCGATCTCCACTATGTGGACCATCACTGGCTCGGAATGGACCTGGCCATCCTGGCGCGTACGCTTCCAGCAGTCCGCCGACGTCGCGCGGCGAGCGGCTCCACGGCCGGGCGGACCCGCCCGGCAAGGCTTGCCTGAGCGACACAGATCACCGCAGGCGCCGCTACAGCGCGGAGCCGTGAAGGGGTAATCTCAGCACGGACTGAATAAGTTACCGCTTAGTAGCGCCATGCTCAGTAGCCTCGCACTCGCCACACTGGAGAGTGCGGGCGCTCCGCCTCGCAGGCCCGCCCGAGGAGCCCCTCATGCAACTCGCCGCGATCATCGTGTCGATCGCCATCACGGTGGTGGCCGTCGCGCTGTTCGGCCGCGCCACCGCGCAGATCTACCGCTTCGTGATGCTCGGCCAGCCCGTGCCCGCGGGCACGCGCACCGGCGACCCGAAGCAGCGCACCATCACGCTGGTCAAGGAGTTCCTCGGCCACACGCGCATGAACCGCTGGGGCGTCGTCGGCGTGGCGCACTGGTTCGTGGCGGTGGGCTTCTTCTCGCTGCTGCTGACGATCGTCAACGCCTTCGGCCAGCTCTTCCAGGCCGACTGGCTGATCCCGATCATCGGCGACTGGCTGCCGTACGAGATCTTCACCGAGTTCCTCGGCCTGATGACGGTCCTCGGCATCGTGACCCTCATCGTGATCCGGCAGCTCTCCAAGCCGACCAGGGCGGGCCGCAAGTCGCGCTTCGCGGGCTCCAAGACCGGCCAGGCGTACTTCGTCGAGGCCGTCATCCTCATCGTCGGCCTCTGCATCATGACGCTGCGCGCGCTCGAGGGCGTCCAGCACCACGTGACCAGCTGGGAGCCGGGCTTCTTCGCCTCGTACCCGCTGATCGCGCTCCTCGACGGCCTGGACCTCTCCACGATCCAGCAGCTCACCTACTTCTTCGCGGCGCTGAAGATCGTCACGTCCTTCACCTGGATGATCACGGTCTCGCTGAACACGAACATGGGTGTCGCCTGGCACCGCTTCCTCGGCTTCCCGAACATCTGGTTCAAGCGGAACGCCGACGGCTCCACCGCGCTGGGCGCGCTCCAGCCGATGACGACGGGCGGCAAGGAGATCGACTGGGAGGACCCGGCCGAGGACGCCGTCTTCGGTGTCTCCCAGGTCGAGCAGTTCTCCTGGAAGGGCATCCTCGACTTCTCCACCTGCACCGAGTGCGGCCGCTGCCAGTCGCAGTGCCCCGCCTGGAACACGGGCAAGCCGCTCTCCCCCAAGCTCCTGATCATGTCGCTGCGCGACCACGCGCACGCCAAGGCCCCGTACCTGCTGGCCGGCGGCGGCCAGACGATGGAGGGCGAGGAGAAGGCGTCCGAGGAGCAGCTGGCCGGCGTGCCCGCCGCCGCCCTCGCGGAGGCCGAGCGCCCGCTGATCGGCACCGCCGAGGAGAACGGCGTCATCGACCCCGACGTGCTGTGGTCCTGCACCACCTGCGGTGCGTGCGTGGAGCAGTGCCCGGTCGACATCGAGCACATCGACCACATCGTCGACATGCGCCGCTACCAGGTGATGATCGAGTCCGCCTTCCCGTCGGAGGCCGGCACGATGCTCAAGAACCTGGAGAAGAAGGGCAACCCCTGGGGCCTGGCGAAGAAGCAGCGCGTCGAGTGGACCAAGGAGGTCGACTTCGAGGTCCCGATCGTCGGCAAGGACGTCGAGGACCTCACCGAGGTCGACTACCTCTACTGGGTCGGCTGCGCCGGCGCCCTGGAGGACCGCGCCAAGAAGACCACCAAGGCCTTCGCGGAGCTGCTGCACATGGCGGGCGTCAAGTTCGCGATCATGGGCGGCGAGGAGAAGTGCACCGGTGACTCGCCGCGTCGCCTGGGCAACGAGCCGCTCTTCCAGCAGCTCGGCCAGGAGAACGTCGCGATGCTGAACATGGCGTTCGGCGAGGACGACGAGGACGAGTCGACGAAGAAGCCGAAGTCGGCCAAGAAGATCGTCGCGACCTGCCCGCACTGCTTCAACACGATCGCGAACGAGTACCCGCAGCTGGGCGGCGAGTTCGAGGTCATCCACCACACGCAGCTGCTGCAGCACCTCATCGACGAGGGCAAGCTCATCCCGGTGACCCCGGTGGACGGCCTGATCACCTACCACGACCCGTGCTACCTGGGCCGCCACAACAAGGTCTACACGCCGCCGCGCGAGATCATGACGGCCGTCCCGGGCCTGCGCCAGCAGGAGATGCACCGCCACAAGGAGCGCGGCTTCTGCTGCGGCGCCGGTGGCGCGCGGATGTGGATGGAGGAGCGGATCGGCAAGCGCATCAACAACGAGCGCGTCGACGAGGCCCTCTCCCTGAACCCGGACATCGTCTCGACGGCCTGCCCGTTCTGCCTGGTCATGCTCACGGACTCCGTGAACGGCAAGAAGAACGAGGGCAAGGCGAAGGAGTCCGTCCAGGTCGTGGACGTGGCGCAGCTGCTGCTCGAGTCGGTGAAGACGAAGCCGGAGGACGCCGAGGGCACGGCGGACGAGCCGGAGCCGGTGTCGGCGGAGTAGTACCGACACGGACACATCGGAGGAAGGGCCGCCCTGCGCATGCGCGGGGCGGCCCTTCCGCGTTCCGTGTTCCTTGTTCCGTGTTCCGGCTTCCGTCAGCGCTCCTGCTGTTGCCCGCGCCGGTGGTAGAGGGCGAAGCCGAGCCCCGCGGCCCCGAGGGCGGCGAACCCGCCACCGGCGCCGATGAGGGCGGCCTGGCCGGAGAACCCGGCGACGTTCTCGGCCCCGGCCTTCACGGCACCCTTGGGGACGGTGCCCTGGGGGACGAGGTGGGTGGAGGTGGAGGTGACCTTCTCGTCGGCGGCCTTGGTGCGCTTCTTCTGGACCTGGTACTTCTCGACGAGCCGGCCGTGGAAGTCGTACACCCAGCTGTTGCCGCCCTGCTTGGGGGTGTCGATGACGACGAACCTGTACTGCCCCTTGCCCACGACGACGATCTTGTAGGTCCAGCCGTCGTTGGTGGCGGTGGGGTTCTTGAGGTCGAGGGTGCCGAGGTGGTTGCCGTTCGGCATGGAGATCACGGCGCGGGGCCCGTGGGGACCCTTCACGAGCTTGGCGACGAGCCCGTCGGGCAGGGTGATCCGGACGGAGGAGACGACGTTGTGGACGTCCTTCTTCGTGTCGTCCTTCTTCTCCACGTCCTTCTTCTTGTGGTCGGGCTTCGGCTCGGGCTTCGGCTCGGGCTTGGGACCGTCCTCGCCCCAGGAGGTGACGGTGCCGTCGGGCTGGAGGACGACGTGGAGGCCGTTGTTCTGCCCGTACGCGGGGCTGCCGGTGGTGGTGAGGGTGTCGATCAGCGACCCACCGGCCCAGATCTCGGCGGCGTACTGGTCGGTGCCGGTCTGGTAGACCTTGGCGACGGAGCCGTCGGCGAGCTTGAAGGACTTGATGAAGGCACGCTCGACGGGCGGGTCCACCTGCGGCTGCTGCTGGTCGCTACGGTCGCCCTGCCCACTCGGGTCGCTCTGGCTGCTCTGGCCGCTCTGATCACCCTGTTCGGCAGGGTTGTCGGCGGCGAAGGCGCCGGCGGTGGGGAGGGCCAGGGCGGCGATGGTGCCGGTGGCGATCGCTGCGGTACGGATGGTGCGACGGGTGACGCGCATGAGGACCCCTTGAACGCCTGTTCAGTGCGTTTGGCGCGCTTGGCGCCTTTAGTGCGTTTCGTCCTGCAACACCCACAAAGCTACGGATGCGATGTATAGGCCACCCTTCGCCCGTGTAACAGTCGGCCCGGGAAAGCCCCTAGGGGATGTCACAGCTCAGTGGCAGCTACGGGGCTGAGGCACGGACCTCGCGCGTGAACGGGTACGTTCAATGACGTGGCTGGATTCAGGAACGGACGCGGCGGCCGGAACAACAACCGCCCCCCGCAACAACAACCGCAGCAGGCGCCGTACGGGTACAACAACGCGCCTCCGACCCCCCACCACCCGCAGCAGTGGCCCCAGCAGGCCCCGCAGCAGGGCGGCGGCGGGTACGGGGAGCCGGAGTACTTCGGGGACCCGTACGGAGCGCAGCAGCAACACCATCAGCAGCAGCAGTACGCGGCGAACACGCCGGGGCACACGCAGATGTTCAGCGTGAACGAGGACCCCTACGGCGGCGCGGCCACGTACGACGCGGGCGGCGGCGCACCCGTCCCCACGGGCCCCCGGCTGCCCTGGAAGGCCCTGCTGAGCGGCATGGTGCTGCGCCCGGGCCCGACGTTCCTGCAGATGCGCGACCACGCGGTGTGGGGCCCTGCGCTGACGGTCACGTTCCTCTACGGCCTGCTGGCGATCTTCGGCTTCGACAAGGCGCGCGACGAGGCGATCGACGCGCCGCTGTCGATGGCGATCCCGATGATCCTCATGACCGGCGTGGGCTTCGTCGTGGCCGGCCTGATCATGGGCGCGGTGACGCACACCCTCGCCCGGCAGTTGGGCGGCGACGGCAGCTGGCAGCCGACGGTCGGCCTGTCCATGCTGATCATGTCGATCACGGACGCGCCCCGCCTGCTCTTCGCGATGTTCCTCGGCGGCGAGAACGGCCTGGTCCAGGTCCTCGGCTGGCTGACCTGGCTGGCGGCGGGCGCGCTGTTCACGATGATGGTGAGCCGCTCGCACGACCTGCCGTGGCCGAAGGCGCTGGGAGCGTCGGCGATCCAGCTGGTGGCGCTGCTGTCGCTGATCAAGCTGGGCATGCTGTAGCGGCACCCGCACAGACGCACGAAAGGCCCCCGCCGACCAGGGCGGGGGCCTTTGACGTACGCACGGTCACCGCATCAGGCGTCGAGGACCTGGCCCTCGCGGCGCACGACGGGCGGCTCGACGGACCAGGCTGACTTGACTGGATGAACGTGGTAGCGGGACTCTGCTTCAAGACGCAGGGGAGGCCCGTTCATCGTGGCGCGCAAAGTGGGGATCTACACCCGAATCTCTCGGGACGACGAGGGTGACGCGCTCGGCGTCGCTCGGCAGCAGCAGGACTGCGAGCGCCTGGCTGATCTCCGGTCGTGGCAGGCCGTGAAGGTCTACGAGGACAACGACGTCTCGGCGTTCAAGCGCAACGTCGTGCGCGACGAGTTCGAGCTGATGCTGAAGGATCTGCGTGCCGGCCTGATTGACGGCGTCGTCGCGTACGACCTGGACCGGCTTGCCCGACAGCCGCGCGACCTGGAGCGGCTCATCGAGATCTTCGATGAGCGGCCGAAGTCGGAGTTCGCCACCGTCACCAACGACGTGAACCTTGGGACACCGGACGGGCGGACGATGGCCCGCATCATGGTCGCGTTCGCCAACAAGGCGTCGCACGACGCGTCCCGCCGCACGAAGCGCAAGCACCTGGAGTTGGCCCAGCAGGGCAAGGACAGCGGAGGGCCTGCACCGTACGGCTGGCGCAAGGACAATCGGACGAAGGTCGACCCGGAGGCCGCGCGAGCGATTCGCGAGGCCCAACAGGAGATCTTGGCCGGGGTTCGCATCGGCACGATCCGCACCCGCTGGCAGGAACAAGGGCTGGGCAACCCTCGCGCGGGCACGAAGCGCATGGCTCACCACCACGTCGAGCACATCCTGACCAACCCGCGGCTGGTCGGCTACCGGACCTACCACGGCGAGATCCTGACCGGCGATGACGGGGAGCCCGTCAAGGGCGAGTGGGAGCCGATCAACACCCTCGCAGAGTGGGAGGCGGTGTGCGCGGCGATCGCCGAGCGGAAGCAGCAGCGGCCAGGCAAGTCCCTGGCCAGGAAGTACCTGCTCTCAGGAATCGCGCGCTGCGGTCTGTGCAAGACCAAGATCCGGGGTCAGGTCAACGCCCGTTGGAAGCCCGGATCGAAGGCCGCGAAGTTCACATATCAGTGCTCGGTGGTCAACGGCGGATGCGGCAAGGTCGGACGTACCGGTGAGCCCGTGGACAAGCTGATCGCGGAACTCGTCCTCGAAGAGCAGCGCGAGAAGGCAGCCGCGCGAGGGGTCCCCATCGAGCAGCAGTGGCCCGGGGAAGCGGAGTTGGAAGCGGTCCGGACGGACATCGGCCAGCTCTTGGAGGCGGAGAAGTCCAAGCAAATCAGCGTGTCCACCCTGCTCCAGCTCCTTCCCGCGAAGGAACGGGAGCGCGACGAGCTCACGTTGGCGCGAGCGCGCTTCTACAAGGAGCAGAAGCAGGCCGAGGCCCAAGAAGGGGCAGGAGACCTGTCGTTGACCGAGTTCTTCGATCTCCCTATCGAGCGTCAACAGGAGATCGTGTTGCACAGCCTCTCAGCCGTGATGGTCCATCCAGCGGGACGAGGCAGCAGGATCTTTGACCCCTCGCTGATCGAACCCGTCTGGCGGTAGAGCTACGGGCGCCCCTGGAGCAGGCGAGCACGGCGCACCCACTCCTCATCCCGAGCAGGCGCCCGCCGCAGGTGCTTCCGCAGCCACTCCTCCGTGGACATGACCTCTGGACGCTCCTTGGGGTCAGCACTCGACGGCATCCGACTCTCCCCCTTCACGTTCCTCGCGGGCCAGTACGCGGCTGTGCTCGATATCGCGGCGGATGTTGGCGGCGAGCCACGACTCACCGGGGGTGTGGCCGTGGCCGGCGTAGGCCCAGTGGGCGACGACGAGGACGGTGGCCTCGGGGTGTTCGTCGGGGTCGGGCAGGCCGAGCGCGGTGCGTTGTTGCGTGGCGCGGTAGTCGGCGCGGACCTGGCGTAAGGCGCCGAGGGTGGTGGAGTAGCGGCGGGACTTGGTGGAGAAGTGGCCGCGGAAGCCGAGCATGTGAGCCCAGGCCCGAAGCCGCCGGTCCGGGTAGGCAGCGTCGAGGTCCATGCAGGCCTCCATGAGCCGCCGCGGGTGGTCGGGGACTCCGAGAAGGACGAGGGCTTCCTTGTTGCCGACCGGGTGGTCGACGGTGCCGGTCGTTTCGGCCGCCTTGGTGGCGTACTTGGCGACGTAGGAGGCAACGGCCTGTTCGGTCAGTTCCTCGCCGTTCCCGAAGGCGCCGATGGGCTGGACGTCGAGCTGAGTGCCCCACCGCAGCACCCAGTCCTTCACGAAGCCGTAGTCCTCGTTGGCGGGGACGACGACGCGGACGCGGGCGGCCGCGGCCCGGATGGCGTCGGTCAGGAGGTCGAGGGTGGCCCAGGCCGGGGGCGGGGTGTCGGGGCCGTCCGGCCCGTCGAAGCGGACGACCGCGTGGAAGTGGACGGCTCCGCGCTTCTGATACTCGGCGACCTTGCCGAAGGAGACCCGGGACTGCTCGCGGGCGGCTTTCTGCGTGAGGCCGGCGCGGGCAGCGATCTCGCGGCGGAGGTAGATCGTGAAGTACCGCCACAGCTCGGAGGCGTGGTTGTTCCACAGCACCGCGCCCGCGTAGTCGTACGTCTCGGGGTTGAGCGGGGTGCCGAGTTCGGGTGCGTCTTCTGCGTGGTGGACGCCGCAGCGGCAGGGGCGGGTGCCGGGGCGGTTGTGGACGGGGCCGAAGGAGGGGGCGGTGAGGGTGGCGAAGACGCGGGGGTGGTCGCGGATTGTGTCGGGGGTGCCCTTGTCCGGGGCGCCGACGAGTCCGGCGCGGATCAGGTGGTAGGTGTCGCCTGCGTAGGTCCAGGCGCAGGCGGGGCAGCGGGAGGCCCGCCGGTTGCCGCAGGCGACCCGCAGGACCCCGCCGGGTTCGGCATCGGTGGTGTAGGCGTGGAGGACGGTCTTGGTGCCCGGGTCGAGCAACTTCGTGCCGCCACTGAGGCGGATGGGGGCGGCGCATCCTCCGGTGCGGCGGATCTGTTCGTGGAGGCGGTCGAAGCCGGGGGACCCGGCTACCCGGAGCAGATCGCTCAGGGTGGCCGGGTCCAGGCCCGCCGCGGTGGCGGTGTCGGTCACGCGGCCACCTCCAGCAGGGAGGCGAACAGGGCGGTGCCGATGTGCTGGGTGTAGGCCGGGGGGATGCACTCGCGGATGCCGTTCCGGTTCATCCACGGGACGCGCATGTCGTCGCGGGCGTCCTGGACACCGGAGAAGTTGCCGACGTAGTGGGCGAAATGCCCTTCCGCGCGGGGGCGGCCCATCTTGGTCAGGGGTGCGGTGTGGGCTAGGTGGCGGGGCGGGGCGAAGGTGAAACCGCCGCCGGTCTCGAAGAGGCGGTGCCGGTAGGTCCGCATGCCGAACGTGGCAGCGCACAGGGTGACCGGGGTGCGCAGCTCTGCGGAGGCCTCTTCCACGTTCTCGATCACCCAGGGGCGGCCGGTGGCTTCAAGGGCCGTGCGGATTGGTGCGATCAGGTCGGGGTGGTCACGCTTCTGGATGCGCTGGGCGAGGGTGTAGCGCTGGCACGGCGGGGAGGCATGGATGAAGTCGAAGTCCGCTCCGTGCTCGCTGATGAAGTCGAGCGCGTCGGCCTGGACGAACCGGAACGGGTAGCGGGGCTGCGGGGCGAGGTCGACACCGACGACGTCGAAGCCAGCCAGGTGGTAGCCCATGCTGGCTCCGCCCTGGCAGCAGAAGAGGTCCAGCACCTTCAGTCCGTTGGGCAGTGCGGTGCTCATGCGGTGCCTCCGTTGGCGTGTGCGGAGCCGTGGTTGGCGCTCCAGCCGGCGACGAGGGCACCGACCTGAGCGTCTCCCGTGGCGGAGGCGGTGGCGCCGCAGTGGCAGACGGCGGAGGCGGTGGCGGGCTCGGACGGGGAGGGCTTGCTGACGTGCAGCCCGGGGCGTTCCGCCGTGGGGGCGAGGTCGGCCACGACGCTCACCTCCCGGCCGGAGTCGCGAGGGGGCGGGGGGCCGGGCGGGTGCCGGTGCCGTGGCAGGCGGGGCAGTGGGCGGTGATGGTGCGGAGGTGGCCCGCGTGGTCGCGGCCGCCGAGGGTGACGGCGGCGGAGGCGTGGCCGTCGCAGTTCGAGCAGATCCGGGCCGAGGTGTGGTTGGGCTGGGCCATGATGGGTGGGTTCCTTCCGGTTCTGTGGACTGGGCAAGGGGTGCGGCTCCCGGGCGGCGGAGACTTGGCGGTTGAGGCCGCCCGGGGGCCGGTCAGCGGTTGTGCTGGCCGTTGAGGAGCGAGCGCAGGACGACGGCGCAGACGGCGACCGAGACGGCGCTGATCGCGACGGCGAGGAGCAGCGAGACGAGGACGGTGCCGACGATCAGGACGAGTCCGGCGCCGCCGGCGACGACCGTGACGAGACCGGTCGGGGTGAGACGAACGGCGGGCGCCTGAAACCGGGGCGCGGCCGGAACGGGCGCGGGGGCGTGGTCGTGCTGGCAGGACGCCGGCTGGGCGGCCTGGTGGGGCTCGACGTCGGTCGCGGTGGCCGGGTGGGCGGGCGGGGTGACGATGCCGGTCGGGAGAGGGTTGACCGGGACGTGCGGTCGGAGCATGGCGGTTCTCCCTACTTGGTGATCGCGGTGTCGATGGCGGGGGCGAGGAAGCTGTCGGCGAGGAGGTAGCCGCCGAGGAGGATCACGGCGACGAGCCACCAGGGCGGGCGGATGAGCTTGATGCCGAGGGCGCCGACGACGATCAGGGCGAGCCAGAGCGGAACGTCCATGACGCGGTCTCCTTCGCGGTTAGCGGGGCTGGCAGCGGTGGGTGCGGGCGGCGAGCTGGGCGGCGGACTGGTTGGAGTAGTCGGCGGACCAGCCGCACCCGTCGGCGGTGCAGGCGGCGGTGTGCTTGGTGCGGCCGTGGCGGTCGCGGTGGGTGCCGATCTGCACCGGGCCGATCCGCATCACGGAGTGGAAGTGATCGCGAGCGGGCATCAGGCGTTCTCCTTCAGGCGAGTTGGGCGGCGATGGCGTCGGCCATCAGGGGCGGGACACCGAGGCGGGCGCGCAGGGTGTCGGAGTCGATCGGCGAGCCGGTACGGGCGTGGTGGTCGTCGGCGAGCTTCCGGGCGTGGGTGACCAGGGCAGGCGGCACAGCAACCGCAGGCGGTGCGGGTGCCGGGCCCGCAGCAGGTGTCGGCTCCGGGTCGACAGCGGGCAGAGCGGGCGCGGGAACAGGCAGGGGTTCGGCTTCCAGAGAGGCAGTGCCGTCCCGCTCTATGACCGCGTCGACCGGCGCGGGCTCGGCCGTCTCCGTGGTCGGTTGCTCGGACGGGGGTGGGGTGTGGACGAGGAGCGTGCCGCCGAGGAAGGCAAGGGCGGGCCATCCGGCGACGAGGATGCGCAGCCAGTCGGGCACGTCCCCGAGGTCGAGGAGGCCGGCCGTGGCGACGTTCGCGCCGAGCGACGCGGCGAGCGCGACGGCGAACCAGGTCCACGCTGCCCGGGCAGAGGCGCCGGCGGCCCGCAGTGTCCGCAGTCGGCGCCAGGCGGCGACGAGCAGGAGGTCGACGGAGACGGGGTAGGCCCAGGCCTTCCAGCCGGTCTGTCCGGCGGCTGCGGCGAGGTCGTGGAGGTGGGCGAAGGACAGGGCCCCGGCAATCACGGCCTGCACGAGAACGGCGTCCACGCGGACGGGCGAGCGCTTCACGGGGTTCCTCCTTCCAAGGTGGTTGGGGCCAGGACGGGGCGGGGCTCAGGTGGCCGGCCGCCCGGTCCCGGCGGGTCAGGCTTGGCCGGTGCCGAAGCAGGACAGGCACAGGGCGGCCTGCCGGTGTTCGGTGTCGCGGCGCTTGCGGGCGCCAACCTGGACGGTTTCGGCGGTCTCTCCGGTGCCCTTGCAGTCCGGGCACTTCTTCGGCGCGGGCTTCCTGCGAGCGGCCATGGCAGACGCTTCCTTCCGGGTTCAGGCATGGGAGGGGTAGGGACCTGGCGCGAGGAGGTCACGCCAACCGTGGGGCAGGGAAGGGTCAGGCCGGGGCGGGGGCGGTTTCGACCGCCGGGGCCGGGACCTTGACCAGGCTCGGCAGGACGGGCCGGAAGGCCTCCAGGGCCGGGATCTCCGGGGTGCGGTGTGCGTGGGCGTTCGCGATGTTCACGGCGCGACGGAGGGTGAGGTGCGGGGTTCGGATGCGGACCCAGCCCCCGGAGGAGTCACCGGCAACGGCGGTGCCCGGCCGGTCGGTACGGATCTGGATCGTGGCCAGGACAGCGTCCGGGGCGATGTCACCGAAGGCCATGTTCGCGCTGGTCTCGTCGTTGACACGGTGCGCGGTACGGCCGGTGAGCTGGGCCCGGAGCATCGTGATGCCCTTGCCGAGTTCCGAGCCGAAACGCTGACCGCAGATCTCCAGATAGATCCCCGCCGCGCGGCCGAGCTGAGCGAGCCGCACCAGGGCCGTGATGATCCGGTCCCGGCGCTTCTCCTCCTCCTTCGTCGCGAACAGGGCCAGTTCGGCAACCTCATCGACCACGAGGACGATCGGGGTCGGGCGCAGGTGGTCGGGGAGATCCCAGATGTCGGCGGTAATCTCCGCGTCCGGGACGTCAGCGCTCAGCCTCTGCTCGCGGCGGATGAGCTGATAGACGCCGGCCATGTGCTCGACGAGCGCATCGAGGAGTTCGGCAGCGGAGTCGGGGTTGTCGGCCAGAGCGGTGAACCGCCGAGCAAGCGGCGCGAGTTCCACACCCTGCTTGCAGTCGATCCCGACCAGCGCGACATCCATCGTGGCGAGGCCGGCGACGAGGTTGCGCTGATAGACCGACTTCCCGGACTGGGTAGCGCCGACGTTCAGCGCGTGCGGGCTCTGCCGGTAGTCGCGGTAGTAGACCTCCCCGTCCTCCCGCATGGCCACCGGAACCCGCATCACCCCACCACCGGCCACGGCGGGCATCTGCACCCGTTTGAGGACGTCGTAACCGGTCATCCGCAGCTCGACCACACCCGAACGGATCTCGCGGGCAGTGACGTTCTGCATGACGAACGAGTGCCGAAGCCGGTCCGACGCGGCGGAGAAGTCGAACGCGTCCTGCCCCGGCCGCAGCTTCAGTCGCAGCACCAGACCGGTGCGGATTGGCCGGAGCCGCAGGATCCGAGGGGCCCGGGGCTCAGGGATGGGGCGGTTCGAAATCCGGGCGAGCGCGAGGCGGAAGCGGGAGGGCGGGACGGTCAGCCCGCACGCCTCCATGACCGAGGAATACCGGACGAGGACCCGTGCGACGGCGAACGTGATGCCGAAGGTCATCCAGTACCAGGCCGGCCGCTGCCACCGCAGCACCAGCGCCACCGTGGCGACCAGCGCCAACGCGACCGTTAACGCGGTCTCGTTCATGCTCAGGCTCCGGCCGTGAGGGCGACCGCGCGGAACGAGATGCCGTGCCGGGTCTGGCCGTTGAACGTGTTCTCCCAGTCCCGCGCCTTCAGCCCGATCACCGACACCGGCATACCCGGCGCCAAACCCGCCGGGAGACCCGTCTCCGGCACGGTCACCTGGTAGAGGTTGCCCTCCCCCTCGTCCGAGATCAGCAGGCCCACCGTCGAGAGACTCGCACCGGTCTCCCGGTCGACGGCACGCTCACCGGTCTGCTTGCTCACGAGCTTCGGCACGGGGGCCGTGGCCACGAACACCACAGCGGTCGACGTGTCCACCTTGAACGACGGCATGAGTTTCTCCCTCAGAGATGCCAGTAGAAGCCAGATGACCAACTTGGCTAACCTGGTTGGTCACATCTCGAAGTTAGGGGAGATGGCTAGCCATGTCAACAACATGACTGTCATGACTGTCCTGACCTAGCTCACTCGCCTACCATCGACCCATGACCTTCGTCCCCGAGCCCCTAGACCCAGACGACGACCGAGCCCCCTACGAGCAGGTGGCAAGCAGCCTCAGCGCTGCCATCCGGACGAGGCGGCTGGGCCCCGGCGAGAAGCTCCCGTCCCACAAGGAGCTGACGGAGCTGTACGGGTTCGCGCGGGCGACGATCCAGCGCGCGCTACGGGACCTCGAAGACGAAGGACTCGTGGTCTCCCGCAAGGGCAGCGGTGTCTACGTCCGCAACCGGACCGAGAGGCCGGCCGGACTTCGGCCGTACGTTGAACAGGCCTTCGCCAAGGACCACGTCACCATCGACTTCGCCGGTTTCTCCAGCGAGACCCTGCACGGCGCCCTTCAGGAACCGCTCGACAAGATCCGCGTCGGCAGGCTCACCCCGTCGAGCATCAGCATGCGGATACTCGTCCCGGACATGTCCGTGCCGCAGGCCGCGCCCGTGCGCATGGAGGACGGGGCGGACGACAAGCGGCTCCGCGACCGCATGCACGAGATGATGCTCAGCTACACCCGCAGCATCCGGGACGCCATTGCCGAGCTGGGCCACCTAGGTCTCGTGGCCGAGACCGAGATCAACGTGCGCGTCCACAGCGGCACCCAGTTCTTCAAGCTCTACGTGATCAACAACGAGGACGCGTTCTTCGGGTACTACCCGATCCGCCCCAACAAGGTGGTCGCCCAGGGCGAAACGATCGAGATCTACGACCTCGTCGGCAAGGACACCACGCTCTTCCACCACTCGATTAACGACGGCGAAGCCTCCAGCGGAGCGCAGCAGGTGCAACAGGCCCGCATGTGGTTCGACAGCGTCTGGGAGACCATCGGAAGGGACTTCGACCTTGACGCACGCTGACCCGCTCGCCGAGACCCTGGCGAACGCCCGAGTCATCCTCTTCGACTTCGACGGACCCATCTGTGACGTGTTCGCCGGACTGCCGGCGCCGTCGGTCGCCCAAGGACTGACCGCCCTGCTCTCCGCCCAAGATGAAGCCGCGGGCGCGAAGGCCGCGCAGACTGACGACCCGATCGAGGTCCTGCGCATCGCGCACGAAGCCGACACCGAGCTTGGGCAGAAGATCGAGCGGGCCTTGACCGCCGCCGAGGTTCGGGCGGTCGCGGTTGCCGGCAAGCCAACTTCAGGGGCGGTGGAGTCGCTTCAGGCGGCGCGTTCGGCAGGCCGAGGAGTCGCCGTGGTCAGCAACAACTCCACCGACTGCGTACGGACATTCCTGGATCTTCACGGGCTCGGCGAGTACGTCATGGAGATCGTGGGACGCCCCTCCGCGCAGCCGCACCTGATGAAGCCGAACCCGTTCCCGCTCATCACGGCAGCGGAGCAGATGCACGTGGACGTCACGACCTGCACCCTGATCGGCGACTCGCTCACGGACATCCAGGCCGCACACGCAGCCGGCACGACGGTCATCGGTTACGCCAACAAGGCTCACAAGACCAACCTGTTCACCGAAGCGCAGGCCGAAGCCGTCACCCAAGACATGCAGGCAATCGCCGACGCACTCCTCCCAGGACAGGTCTCCTAGCTCACTCTGAGGACATACACGACGGAGTGGTCCGATCCCGGCAGACACGCCGACACGCCGACACGCGCGAACTGCCCGAAAAACGGGACAACACCAGATCTGGTGGTTGGATTGCAGCAGCAGCACAGGAGTTGTGGTCCCCGGTCTGTCGCGGGCGCCCGCATCTCTTATGCTGGTGGTCGCTCCTACGAGTTGCCTCTCAACGTGCTCCGCCATCCGGCGGATGCCCTGGATCCAGGGCCACTTGAGGCAAACCGAGAGGAGCGCGGATGAACAAGGCCGAGCAGCAGGAACAGCAGGACCGGAATCGCCTGAACTGGGGTCAGATTCTGGTCGACTGGGCACCCGTGGTCGCCATGATCATCAAGTGGGTGGTGGAGAACGCCTAGCTTCGGCTTGGCGAAGGAAACCGTGACACCGGACGTACGGCAGCGCTCAGACATGACTGAGCCCGGCCGATGCTTAGACGGCCGGGCTCGGTAGTCATCACCACGCGGCGCGAGGGTCCGAAGCTGGCGGCAACCGGCTCGGGCCCTTCGTCGTGTAGCGCCGACGATGCTTGCTTAAGTCATCGTCGTACCCACACGGTAGCGTACTGGTCAGTGCGCACCCAGATTCGGGGCCGCTTTCGTGCTCCGTTTAGGGGACCTTTCGTGCTCTGTTTCGGAGTTGCTTTCGCGCCAGTCCAGTCGGTAGGGAGCTGTTACAGGTTTCTCTACCTCATCAAGGCACCCGCCGCGCACGGCGCGGCGCGCGCGGCCCGGCGCCCCCGCCGGCCCCCCAGTGAGGCCCCCCCCGCCACCCCCCCCCCCGGC
>NZ_JBEZNQ010000015.1:0-126739 GCF_040653315.1 Streptomyces sp. NPDC047981
GGGGCGGGCAGGGGCGGGGGCGGCGGGTCCGCCCGTACGGGAGGCGGCGGCGCGGGCTTCGGCGGCGCGGGATCCGGTGTGGGCGCCGGTCGCGGCGGCCGGGGAGGGGTCGGTGTGGGCGAGCACGCGCCGGGACCGATGACCGCGACCGAGGTGTTCGAGCCACCGGGCCCGGTCGTGGCGTAGGCACAGGCGTCGGCGGCCGCGGGCGCCGGAGCGGCGAGCAGCCACAGCAGCACGCCGGCCGTCAGGGCCCGCCGTAAGGGAGATCCGTACAGAGACACGCGGAAGAGCATGATCACAGTCCTGGCCCAGCACGCCGTGAATCGGCGCGGATTCCCCGGATGGTGGGGATCTGCGTGTCCGCCGGTTTGACGATCTTCGGAACTTTCTTCGGCTTCCGTTGAGTACGACGCCCGCGCGGTCCGTACTCCATGCCGGGAAGCGACCGCACGGGGTCGCCTCAACAGGCAAGAGAACAACGGGAGTTGAGATGAAGACCTGGCGGAACGCGGCGCTCGCACTCACGGCGGCGGCCGTACTCGCGCTGACGACGGCGTGCGGTCAGGAGAAGGGCGACCAGACGCTGGGCGGTCAGCCGGCGGGAGCCGCCAACCCGGCGGGCGCGCCCGCCGACAGCGGCTACGCCTCCGGGGGCTACGGCTCCGGTTCCGGTGCCGCCGACGGGAGCGGTGCCGAACCCGCCGGGCAGCTCGCGGTGTCCACGACCAAGCAGCTCGGCAAGGTGGTCACCGACAGCGAGGGCTTCACCCTGTACCGCTTCGACAAGGACTCCTCCTCCCCGCCGAAGGCGACCTGCGAGGGCGACTGCGCCGCGGTGTGGCCCGTGGTCGGCGCCGAGGGCGCCGAGCCCCCGGCCGGCGTGGACGCCTCGCTGCTCGGCGAGGTCGCCCGCGCCGACGGCTCCACGCAACTGACCATCGGCGGCTGGCCGATGTACCGCTACGCCAAGGACACCAAGCCGGGCGACCTCAACGGGCAGGGTGTCGGCGGCACCTGGTTCGCCGCGGCCCCTGACGGAAAGAAGGCCGCGCCGGCCTCCGACGAGGGCGCCGAGGAAGGCGCGGAGGAGGGTGCGGAGGAGGCGCCGGAAACCGGTGCCGCGGGCCTCTCGGTGCGCAAGGACCCCAAGCTCGGTGACATCGTGGTCGATTCGCGAGGGATGACGGTCTACCGCTTCAAGAAGGATTCCGCCTGGCCCATGAAGACGGCCTGCACGGGCGCTTGTCTGGAGAAGTGGCCGGTTGTCGCCCCTGTCGACAAGAACGACATCGAGGGGATCACCAAGAAGGGCTTCGTCACCTTCGCGCGCCCCGACGGCATCAAGCAGCAGACGATCGACTGCTGGCCCCTGTACACCTTCGCCGGCGACAACGCGCCCGGAGACACCAACGGCCAAGGTGTGGGCGGTACCTGGTACGCCGTCTCCCCCGAGGGAAAGCTGGTCGGAGCGCCCAAGTAACTCCCCCGCGCAGCGCTTCCGGCCGGCCGGCCCGCCGTCACCCCGCAGGTGACGGCGGGCCGGCGCACGTCCATATGCACGTGAAAGTGCACGCGCTGAAGGCGTGAACTCTGCGTTCCTCACGCAGTTCCACGCGCACGTGCCAATGGCGTGTGACCAAGAACGGACCGCGAATTTCCGTTTCCACTCGCTCTCTCGGCGGGCGATCAGTAGCCTCGGCTCGAACACCGGCCGCGAACACATGGCCGTATCCCCCGTGGCGACTTGTTGGAGACATTGATGGAGCGTCCCGCCTGGGCCCCGCCGGGTATCGATATTTCGGTACCGAGCGTGTCCCGTATGTACGACTTCTATCTGGGCGGCTCGCACAATTTCGAGGTGGACCGGGAAGCGGCCCGCAAGGCCATGGAGTTCATGCCGGGTCTCCCCAAGATCATGCAGGCGAATCGGGCCTTCATGCGTCGCGCCGTGCGTTTCGCCGTCGACAACGGCGTCACCCAGTTCCTCGACATCGGCTCCGGCATACCGACGTTCGGCAACGTCCACGAGGTCGCCCAGGCGGCGTCCCCCGAGGCGCGCGTGGTGTACGTCGACCACGACCCGGTCGCCGTCGCGCACAGCCGCGCGGTCCTGGAGGGCAACGACCGCGCCGCCGTCGTCGCCGCCGACCTGCGCAAGCCGCGGGAGATCCTGAACAGCCCCGAGGTCCGCGAACTCCTCGACCTGGAAAGGCCGGTGGCGCTGCTCCTCGTGGCCGTCCTGCACTTCCTCGAGGACGAGGACGAACCGGGCGCGGCCGTCGCCGAACTCCTCGCCGCCCTCGCGCCCGGCAGTCTGCTGGTGCTGACCCACGCCTCGTACGAGGGCATTCCGCTCTCGCAGGACGAGGCCGCCGGCACCGTCGGGGTCTACAAGAGCATCCGCAACCCGCTCGTGATGCGCTCGCACGGCGAGATCAGCCGCTTCTTCGAGGGCTGCGAACTGATCGAGCCGGGCCTGGTGTCGATGCCCGAATGGCGGCCCGACAGCCCGGTCGAGGACGAGGATCCCTTCGCCTTCTCGGGCTTCGCAGGGGTGGGGCGCACAGCGTGAAGGTGCCGTCGCAGCCGTCCGGTTCCGGCGCGGAGCCGGACGGCCTCGAGGACAGACTCAGGCGGTTCGTGACGATCTGGAGCCGGGCCATCTTCCCGGTCACGGCCACCTCGATGACCCGCGCCGAGTTCGAGGGGCATCTGCTGCCGCTCGCCCGCGAACTGCGCGCCGCGCTGCACGACAGGTCCTTCGACACCGGCTCCGCGCACCGCGCGGGAGCCGCGCTCGTCGGCGTGCACTGCACCGAGCCCGACGCGCTCAGCCGCACCCTCGGGGTCATCGACTCCTACCTGGTGCTGTACTGCGGCGAGGAGGAGGCCGCCGCCACGAGGACGGCCACCCCGACCGCCCCGGCCGGCGCGGCGGCCACGGCCACGGGCGCCACCGCGGAGGAGCTGCGGGCCCGCTGCGCGCGGCTCCAGCACGCGATGGCCGCCGGTTTCGCCCAGGCGCTGCGCGAGCGGACGCGGCTGGAGCAGGAAGCCATCGCGCGGTCCGCGCTCAGCGCCCGCAGCGCCGCCGAGGTCGCCCTGCACATCACGGAGAGCCGGTTCCGCGCGGTCTTCGACGGCGCCGCCGTCGGGATCGGGATCGCCGACCTCGACGGCAATGTCCTGGAGGTCAACGAGACCCTCACCCGGATGTTCGGCGGGCTCGAACAGCACGTCCGCAGCCGCAACGTCAGCGAGTGGGCGCACCCCGAGGACGGCCCGCACGTCTGGAAGCTCTACGGCGAGCTGGTGCGCGGCGAGCGCGAGCACTACCGGGTGGAGAAGCCGTACTACCGGGGCGACGGAACGGTCCTGTGGACCAACCTCACCGTCTCCCTGCTGCGGGACGCCGAGGGCGTCCCGCAGTACCAGCTGGCGCTCCTGGAGGACACCACCGAACGGCGGCTGCTCAACCTGCGCCTGCGGTACGAGGCGACCCACGACGCGCTCACCGGGCTGCCCAACCGGACCCTGTTCTTCGAGCGCCTGGAGAAGGCGCTCTCCTCGCCCGACGGCGGGCGATTCGGCCTCTGTTACCTCGACCTGGACGGCTTCAAGGCCATCAACGACAGCCTCGGCCACTCGACCGGCGACCGGCTGCTCGTCGAGGTCGCCGACCGGCTGCAGAGCTGTGCCACGGCACCCGGCGAGATGGTCGCCCGGCTCGGCGGCGACGAGTTCGTCGCCCTGACGACCGGCCCGCACACCGAGCGGGAGGTCGTCGAGCTGGCGAACCGTATCCTCGCCTCGCTCGCCGCTCCCGTCCGGATCGACGGCCGCGAGCTGAGCGTCCGCGGCAGCGTCGGGATCGTCGAGGGACCGGCGGGGGAGCGGACCCCGGCGGAGGTGCTGCGCAGCGCGGACATCACCATGTACCGGGCCAAGTCGGCCGGTGGCAACCGCTTCGAGTTCGCCGACGCCGACGCCGACGCCCGCGCGATCACCCGGCACGGGCTCACCACCGCGCTGCCGGCGGCGCTGGAGCGCGGCGAGTTCTTCATCGAGTACCAGCCGCTGGTGCACCTCGGCGACGGCAGCGTGCACGGCGCCGAGGCGCTCGTACGGTGGTGCCATCCCCAGCACGGGGTGCTCGGACCCGACCGGTTCATCCCGCTCGCCGAGAACACCGGGCTGATCGTGCCGCTCGGCCGCTGGGTCCTCCAGGAGGCCGTCCGCCAGGCCCGGTTCTGGCAGACCCGGCACTCCGACGGCGGCCCGCTGCGGATCAACGTCAACCTCTCGCCGACGCAGCTGCACCACCCGCGCCTGGTCGCCGACACGGTCGACGTCCTGGAGCGGTCGGGGCTCGAACCCGGCGCGCTCTGCCTGGAGGTCACCGAGTCGGCGCTCATCGGCGCCGACGACGACCTCCTCAAGCCGCTGCGGCAGCTCGCCGAGATGGGCGTGGACATCGCCCTGGACGACTTCGGCACCGGCTACTCGAACCTGGCCAATCTGCGGCGGCTGCCGGTCAGCGTCCTCAAGCTGGACCGTTCCTTCACCCAGGGCATGCAGCAGCACCCGGCGGACCCGGTCGACCTGAAGATCGTCGAGGGCATAGTCTCCCTGGCGCACAGCCTGGAGCTGGCGGTGACGGTCGAGGGCGTGGAGACCGGCGCGCAGGCGCAGCAGCTCCGTGACCTCGGCTGCGACACCGCCCAGGGCTGGTACTACGCCCGCCCGGGCGCCCCCGACCGCATCCACTCGCTGGTCCTGGCGGACGCGGTGTAGCCGGGGGGATCAGGGGGCAGGGCGGTCACGCGTCGAGTGCAGGAGCAGTCGCTGGAGCTCCCGGGCCGCCCGCGGCGGGGCCACGTCGCTGCGGTGGGCCAGCGCGATCGTGCGGCGCAGGCCCGGCCGCGCCAGGGCCGTGACCCGCAGGTCGCGGCCCGCCCGGGCGGCCACCATCGCGGGCACCACCGCGACCCCCAGGCCCGCCCGCACGAAGCCGAGCACGGCGTCCATCTCGCCGCCCTCCACGGTGAACGAGGGCTCGAAGCCCTCCGCCCGGCAGGCCGCCACCGTCAGCTCCCGCAGGTCGTAGCCGTGCCGGAACATCACCAGGGGCTGGTCGCGCAGGTCCGCGATCCGCACCGGCCGCGCGGGCGCGGGCGCCGCCGCGCTCGACACCACCACCAGGTCCTCGCGCAGCAGCTCCACCGTCGTCAGCGCCGGTGACGGCGTCGGCAGCGGCAGCACCACGAGCGCCAGATCGAGCGCCCCGCGTGCCAGCTCCCGTACGAGATCGTGCGAGCCGCCCTCCTCGATGAGCAGCCGGATCCCCGGGTGCAGGTCGTGGAAGGCGCGGAGCACGTCCGGCAGCAGCCCCGTGCACAGGCTCGGCGTCGCGCCGAGCCGCACCCGGCCCCGCTTCAGCTGCACCAGCTCCTGCACCTCGTGCCGGGCCGTGTCCGTGTCCGCGAGGATCCGCCGCGCCAGCGGCAGCAGCGCCTCGCCCGCCTCGGTCAGCGCGATGTTCCCCCGCGCCCGGCTGAACAGCTCCGCCCCCAGCTCCTGCTCCAGGGCCCGGATCTGCTGCGACAGCGAGGGCTGGGAGACGTGCACCCGCTCCGCGGCGCGCGTGAAGTGCCGGGTCTCCGCCACGGCGACGAAGTACAGAAGCTGCTGGAACTGCATAGGCTCAGCCTATCGAGATGAGCCGAACCATGTCTTGGACCTCTCGGGCCCTTCGGCCCTAGCGTCGGATCCATGGCTCTGGCAACGAAGACGGCATCGAAGGAACGATCACCGTCGACCTCACGCCCCCGCGGCTTCTGGTCCTCGACCATCGGCAAGAAGACCGTCATGGCCGTCAGCGGTCTGATCATGCTCGGCTACCTGGTGGCGCACGTCGCCGGCAACCTCAAGGTCTTCTTCGGCCCCGAGGAGTTCAACGCCTACGGCCACTGGCTGCGGACCATGGGCGACCCCGTCCTGCACTACTCCTGGGCCCTCTGGCTGGTCAGGATCGTGCTGCTGGCCGCCGTAGTCGGCCACGCCGTCTCCGCCTACCAGCTCAGCAGGCGCGACATCAAGGCCCGCCCCACCGCTTACGTCCACCGCCGCAAGGGGGCCTCGTACGCCACCCGCACCATGCGCTGGGGCGGGATCATCCTGGCCCTCTTCATCGTCTGGCACATCCTCGACCTGACGACCGGAACCGTCCACTCCGGCGGCTTCCAGGAGGGCAGGCCGTACGAGAACGTGGTGGACACCTTCTCCACCTGGTACGGCAACGTCATCTACCTCGTCGCCATGCTCGCCGTCGGCCTGCACGTCCGCCACGGCTTCTGGAGCGCCGCCCAGACCCTCGGCGTCGGCAACGCCCGCCGCGAACGCCTCCTCAAGATCCTCGCGAACGGCCTCGCGCTCGTCCTGACCGCGGGCTTCGTCTCCGTACCCGTCGCCGTCATGACCGGAGTGGTGAGCTGACATGAGCTTCCTCGACTACACGACCGGCGAGCCGGTCGTCGACCACAAGGCCCCCGCGGGCCCCATCGCCGAACGCTGGGACACCCGCCGCTTCCAGGCCAAGCTGGTCAACCCGGCCAACCGGCGCAAGCACACCGTCATCGTCGTCGGCACCGGCCTCGCGGGCGGCTCCGCCGGCGCGACCCTCGCCGAACAGGGCTACCACGTCGTCCAGTTCTGCTACCAGGACTCCCCGCGCCGCGCCCACTCCATCGCCGCCCAGGGCGGCATCAACGCCGCCAAGAACTACCGCAACGACGGCGACTCCGTCCACCGGCTCTTCTACGACACCGTCAAGGGCGGCGACTTCCGCGCCCGGGAGTCCAACGTCCACCGGCTCGCCCAGATCTCCGTCGAGATCATCGACCAGTGCGTCGCCCAGGGCGTCCCCTTCGCCCGCGAGTACGGGGGCCTCCTCGACACCCGCTCCTTCGGCGGCGTCCAGGTCTCCCGCACCTTCTACGCCCGCGGGCAGACCGGCCAGCAGCTGCTGCTCGGCGCGTACCAGGCGCTGTCCCGGCAGATCGCCGCCGGCAACGTCGAGATGCACGCCCGCACCGAGATGCTCGACCTGATCGTCGTCGACGGCCGGGCGCGCGGCATCGTCGCCCGCGACCTGATCACCGGCGCGATCTCCACGCACTACGCGGACGCCGTCGTCCTCGCCAGCGGCGGCTACGGCAACGTCTTCTACCTGTCGACGAACGCCATGAACTCCAACGCCACCGCCGTCTGGCGGGCGCACCGGCGCGGCGCGTACTTCGCCAACCCCTGCTTCACCCAGATCCACCCCACCTGCATCCCGCGTACCGGCGACCACCAGTCCAAGCTGACGCTGATGAGCGAGTCGCTGCGCAACGACGGCCGCATCTGGGTCCCCAAGGCCAAGGGCGACACCCGCCCCGCCGCCGAGATCCCCGAGGACGAGCGGGACTACTACCTGGAGCGGATCTACCCCTCCTTCGGCAACCTCGTCCCGCGCGACATCGCCTCCCGCGCGGCGAAGAACGTCTGCGACGAAGGGCGCGGCGTCGGCCCCGGCGGACAGGGCGTGTACCTGGACTTCGCCGACGCCATCCGGCGGATGGGCCGCAAGGCGGTCGAGGAGAAGTACGGCAACCTCTTCGACATGTACGAGCGGATCACCGCCGAGAACCCGTACGAGGTCCCGATGCGGATCTACCCGGCCGTGCACTACACGATGGGCGGACTCTGGGTCGACTACGACCTCCAGACCACCGTCCCGGGCCTGTTCGCCATCGGTGAGGCCAACTTCTCCGACCACGGCGCCAACCGGCTCGGCGCCTCCGCCCTCATGCAGGGCCTCGCCGACGGCTACTTCGTCCTGCCGTCCACCATCAACGACTACCTGGCCCGCCACCCGCACGCCGAGCGCGTGACCGACGACCACCCGGAGGTACGGGAGGTGCTCGCCGAGACCGAGGACCGGCTGAACCTGCTGCTCGCGGTCGACGGCGACCGGACCCCGGACTCCTTCCACCGCGAACTCGGCGAGCTGATGTGGGAGTTCTGCGGCATGGCCCGCACCGACGAGGGGCTGCGCAAGGCGCTGGACCGCATCCCGCAGATCCGCGCCGAGTTCTGGCGCCGCATCAAGGTCCCCGGCACGGGCGAGGAGTTCAACCAGTCGCTCGAGAAGGCCAACCGGATCGTCGACTATCTGGAGCTCGCCGAGCTGATGTGCCTCGACGCGCTGCACCGGGCCGAGTCCTGCGGCGGCCACTTCCGCGAGGAGTCCCAGACCCCGGACGGCGAGGCCGCGCGCCGGGACGAGGAGTTCTCGTACGCGGCGGCCTGGGAGTTCACCGAGGGCGACGCCCCCGTCCTGCACAAGGAAGACCTCGTCTTCGAGTACGTCCACCCCACCCAGCGGAGCTACGCATGAAGCTCAACCTCCGCGTCTGGCGCCAGAAGAACGCCGACGCCCCCGGAGCCATGGCCACCTACGAGGTGGACGGCATCTCCAGCGACATGTCGTTCCTGGAGATGCTCGACACGCTCAACGAGGAGCTCACCCTGCGCGGTGAGGACCCGGTGGCCTTCGACCACGACTGCCGCGAGGGCATCTGTGGCGCGTGCAGCCTGGTCATCAACGGCGACGCCCACGGTCCCGAACGCACCACGACCTGCCAGCTGCACATGAGGTCCTTCCGGGACGGCGACACCATCGACGTCGAGCCCTGGCGCGCCTCCGCCTTCCCTGTGGTCAAGGACCTGGTGGTCGACCGCTCCGCCTTCGACCGCATCATCCAGGCCGGCGGCTACATCAGCGCCCCCACCGGCTCGGCCCCCGAGGCCCACGCCACCCCGGTGCCGAAGGCCGACGCCGACTTCGCCTTCGAGCACGCCGAGTGCATCGGCTGCGGCGCGTGCGTGGCCGCCTGTCCCAACGGCTCGGCGATGCTCTTCACCTCGGCGAAGGTCAACCACCTGAACGTCCTGCCCCAGGGCTCCCCGGAGCGCGAGAGCCGCGTCCTGGACATGGTCGGCCAGATGGACGCGGAGGGGTTCGGGGGCTGCACCCTCACCGGCGAGTGCGCCACGGCGTGCCCGAAGGGCATCCCTCTGCCGTCGATCGCCGCGATGAACAAGGAGTGGCTCCGCGCACAGCGCAAGGCGCGCGGCTGAATCGCGCGTTCCGGGGGCCGCGACCGCGACCGGTTTCGGACAGCCGGAGAGCGTGACCCCCGCCACGCGCCGCGCCCCGGAGTGGAAGATCTTCATGAGATCGTCGCGATCTCCGTAAGACTTTCACTCCGGAGGGCTTCGGTGCGTCCGCACCGCAAGATCAACTCAGTTCAACTCTGTACATTTCGCGCAGAGTTGTCCATTTCGCGGCCAACCGTCATCTGGTGATTTCCGGCGCTCCGTCACCCTTGGGTATTGATGGTCCTGCCGGGGGCATATGACCAACCCCCGGTCGTAACCGACCATTTGGGGGGACCATCATGTCCACGATCACCCGCCGCAAGGCCCTCGGCGTCGCCGCCGGCGCCGCCGGTGCCGTAGCCGGCCTCGCCGCCGCAGGGGCCGCCGACGCGGCCGCGCCGCTCACCGGTGCTGCCGCGGCGAGCGGCTCCGCCCCGGCCTCCTTCGACGAGACCTACCTGGGCCGGCGCATCAAGGGCGGCCCCGCGCACGGCGGCGGCCACCACGGGGGGCACCACGGAGGCGGCTACTCCGTGACCATCGACGGCGAGGACCTGCACCTCATGCAGAACGCCGACGGCACCTGGATCAGCGTGATCAGCCACTACGAGCCGGTCGCCACGCCCAAGGCGGCGGCCCGCGCGGCCGTCCGTGAACTGAGGGGCGCGTCCCTCGTTCCGCTCACCCTCGTCTGACCCGATCCAGGAGCCGCACCACCATGACCGTACGCAAGAACCAGGCCACCCTCACCGCCGACGAGAAGAAGCGCTTCGTCGACGCGCTCCTCGAACTCAAGCGCTCGGGCCGCTACGACGCCTTCGTCACCACCCACAACGCCTTCATCATGGGCGACACCGACAGCGGTGACAGAGTCGGCCACCGCTCTCCCTCCTTCCTCCCCTGGCACCGCCGCTACCTCATAGAGTTCGAGCAGGCCCTGCAGTCGGTCGACGCCACCGTCGCCCTGCCCTACTGGGACTGGACCGCCGACCGCACCGCCCGCTCCTCGCTCTGGGCCCCCGACTTCCTCGGCGGCACCGGCAGGGTCCGCGACGGCCAGGTGATGGACGGCGCGTTCGCCCGCGGCGGCAACCGGTGGACGATCAACGTCCGCGTCGACGGCCGTGACTTCCTGCGGCGCGACCTGGGCGCGGGCGGCCGCCAGCTCCCCACCCGCGCCGAGGTGGACTCCGTCCTCGCCATGGAGACGTACGACATGGCACCGTGGAACAGCTCGTCGGACGGGTTCCGCAACCACCTGGAGGGCTGGCGCGGTGTCAACCTCCACAACCGCGTCCACGTCTGGGTCGGCGGCCAGATGGGCACGGGAGTCTCCCCGAACGACCCCGTCTTCTGGATGCACCACGCCTTCGTCGACAAGCTGTGGGCCGACTGGCAGGCCCGTCACCCCCGGTCGGCGTACCTGCCGGCCGCGGGCACGCCGAACGTCGTGGACCTGAACGACACCATGCGGCCCTGGAACAACGTGACCCCCGCGGACATGCTGGACCACACGCGCCACTACACCTTCGACACGGCGGCCTAGGCCGTGTCCGGGAGGGCCGGCCCGGTGGCCGGCCCTCCGCCGGGGCCGTGACGGGCCCGGCGTCAGCCGCCGACCGCGCGCAGGGTGCCCGGGCGGCGGCCCGCGAGCCGGTCGAGGGCGGCGGAGGACGCCTCGTCGGCGGGCAGCCGCACCACCAGCTGCTGACCGTCCGCCTCCGACAGGTCGAGGACCTCGAACGCGAGGCGCAGCTCGCCGACCTCGGGGTGGACCAGGCGCTCGACACCCGAGCGGTCCGGCAGGACGCCCGAGGCGGTCAGCCGGTCGGAGAACGGCGCGCCCCCGGTGACCGTCAGCTCCCTGGCCAGCTCCGCCATCGCGGGGTCGGAGCCGGTGATGCCGAAGTACAGCGCCGCCACCTGCCGGTCCGCCACCCGGTCCCAGTCCGGGAAGACCTCGCGGGCCCGGGGATCGGTGAAGACGTACCGCGGCAGGCTCGGCGGATCGCCGTCGAGGAGGCCCAGCGGGCCCGCGAGCCGGGCATAGCCGTCGCTGTACGCGACGGTCTCGCCCAGCATGTTCGTGACGGCGGCCGGCGTCTCGCCGAGCCGGTCGATCAGGGCGCGCACCGTGGACCGCACCTCGCGGGCCGGCGCCGGAGCCGCCGCGCACAGGTGCCTGCCGCCGTCGGACTTCGCCAGCCGCCGCAGGTGCACACGGGCGTCGAGCGGCAACCGCAGCGCGTCGCTGAGCGTGCCGAGGACCTGCGCGGAGGGGTTGCGGTCCCTGCCCTGCTCCAGGCGGGCCAGGTACTCGACACTGATCCCGGCCAGCATCGCCAGCTCGGCCCGCCGCAGCCCCGGCGTCCGCCGCCGTGTCCCGGCCGGCAGCCCCGCCTCCGCGGGGGTGAGGGCCTCGCGGCGGGCGCGCAGGAACGCCCCCAGTTCGTTGTCGCTCATCCCCCGATCGTACGAGGCGGCACGCGCGTGAGGGTGGCCCTCTCACTACCACTCTCCGCGCTACCCGTCTGCGTGCTACCCCTCCCGGCACGGCCTTCCTCCCCGTGCGGCCAGGCAGCAGCGTGGAGCCATGACCAACGACGCACAGATCCCCACGACCGCCACCCCGACCGCGCTTCCGCTGACCGCCGGACGCTGGGCCTTCGACCCGCTGCACTCCTCGGTCGGCTTCACCATCCGCCACCTCGGCATCTCCAAGGTGCGCGGACGCTTCAACGAGCTGAGCGCCGAGCTGGTCGTCGGCGAGAGCCTCGCGGACTCCTCCATCACGGCGACCGTCGCCCTCGCCTCGATCGACACCGGCAACGCGGACCGGGACGCGCACGTGCGGGCCGCGGACCTCCTCGACGTCGAGAAGCGCCCGACCATGACGTTCCGGTCCACCCGGATCGGCGGCGCGGGGGAGGAGTGGACGCTGGAGGGCGACCTCACCATCGGGGACGTCACCCGCCCCATCACGTTCGACGTCGAGTTCGGGGGCGTCGTCGACGTCCCGGTGGACGGGAGCCGGCACGCGGGCTTCGACGCGACCGGGGAGTTCCGGCGCAGCGATTTCGGCCTCGACTTCGCGCCCGGCTTCCTCGGTGACGTGATCAAGGTGAGCCTGGAGGTCCAGTTCGTCGAGCCCCAGTAGACCTGGGCTCGGGGCGTTCAGCCCGTCGGGGTGGAGGTCACCGGTCGTCGAGCCGGGCCGCGAGGTACGGAGCGGTCCGGCTCGAGGCCACCGCCGCCACGGCCCGCGGCGGCCCCTCGGCGACGATCCGGCCGCCCTCCTCACCGCCGCCCGGACCGAGGTCGATCACCCAGTCCGCCGTGGCGACGACGTCCATGTCGTGCTCGACCACGACCACGGTGTGACCCGCGTCGACCAGGCCGTGCAACTGGCGCATCAGGACCTCGACATCGGCCGGGTGGAGCCCCGTCGTCGGCTCGTCCAGGACGTAGAGGGTGTGGCCCCGGCGCGGCCGCTGGAGTTCGGCGGCCAGCTTGATGCGCTGGGCCTCGCCGCCGGACAGCTCGGTGGCCGGCTGCCCGAGTCGCAGATGCCCGAGGCCGACGTCCAGCAGCGTCCGCAGGCTCCGCGCGGCGGCCGGGGTGTCGGTGAAGAACCCGGCCGCCGACTCGACCGTCAGGTCGAGCACCTCGGCGATGGTGAGCCCGCGCCACCGGACCTCCAGGGTCTCCGGGTTGTAGCGGGCACCCCGGCAGTCCGGGCAGGGGGCGTAGGTGCTCGGCAGGAACAGCAGCTCGACCGAGACGAAACCCTCGCCCTGGCAGGTCTCGCACCGCCCGCCGCTCACGTTGAACGAGAACCGGCCCGCCCGGTAGCCGCGGGCCCGCGCCTCCTCGGTGTCCGTGAACAGTTTCCGTACGACGTCGAAGAGGCCCGTGTACGTCGCCAGGTTGGACCGGGGAGTCCGGCCGATCGGCTTCTGATCGACCGTCACGAGCCGTCCCACGCCGTCGAGTTCCTCGCTCAACTCGCCGACCAGCGTCGACTTGCCCGAGCCCGAGACCCCGGTCACCGCCGTGAGCACCCCGGTCGGGAACGCCGCCGTCACGCCCGTCAGGTTGTGCCGGGTGACAGGGCCGACGCGCAGCGTCCCCGTGCCGGAGCGGACCGCCCGCTCCGGCACGGGGGCGCGGTCGAAGAGGTAGCGGCGCGTCGCCGACTCCGTCACCGCCGCGAGGCCGTCCGGCGGGCCGCTGTGCAGCACCCGGCCGCCGTGCGTCCCGGCCCCGGGCCCGACGTCCACGATCCAGTCGGCGTGCCGGACCACATCGAGATGGTGCTCCACCACGAACACCGTGTTGCCGGCCGCCTTCAGCCGGTCGAGGACCACCAGGAGCGCCTCGGTGTCGGCCGGGTGCAGACCGGCGGAGGGTTCGTCGAGGACGTACACGACACCGAACAGGCCCGAACGCAACTGGGTGGCGAGCCTGAGCCGTTGGAGCTCCCCGTTGGAGAGCGTCGGGGTGGCCCGGTCCAGGCTGAGGTAACCGAGGCCCAGTTCGGTGACCGTGCCGATCCGCGCGACGAGGTCCTCGGTCAGCACCCGGGCGGTCTCCGAGCCGTCGTGCTCCGCCAGGAGCCCGGCCAGGTCCGTCAGCGGCAGGGCGGCGAGACCGGCGATCGACCGGCCGGCGAACGTCACCGCGAGCGCCTCGGGACGGAGCCTGCCACCCCCGCAGACCGGGCAGGGCGCGCTGGTCAGGAAGCGCTCCGCCTTCGCCCGCAGCGTGGCGCTCTTGGAGTCGGAGAAGGTGTGCATCACATAGCGCCGCGCGCTCATGTACGTTCCCTGGTAGGGGCGTTGGATGCGTCCCGCGTCCCGTACCGGATGCACCGTGACGACCGGCTGCTCGTCGGTGAACAGGATCCACCGCCGGTCCGCCGCGGCCAGCTCCCGCCACGGCCGGTCGATGTCGTGGCCCAGGGCGTCGAGCACGTCGCGGAGGTTCTTGCCCTGCCACGCGCCGGGCCAGGCGGCGATCGCACCGTCCCGGATCGACAACTCCGGGTCGGGGACGAGCAGTTCCTCAGTGGTCTCGTGCACCCGGCCGAGACCGTGGCACTCCGGGCAGGCACCGGCGGCCGTGTTCGGCGAGAACGCGTCGGAGTCCAGCCGCTCGGCGCCCGCCGGATACGTACCGGCGCGGGAGAACAGCATGCGCAGCGAGTTGGAGAGCGTCGTGACCGTGCCGACCGAGGAGCGGGCACCCGGCGAGGAGCGGCGCTGTTCCAGCGAGACGGCCGGCGGCAGGCCGCTGATCTCGCCGACCTTCGGCGCCCCCACCTGGTGGATGAGCCGCCGCGCGTACGGCGCGACCGACTCGAAGTAGCGGCGCTGGGCCTCCGCGTAGATCGTCCCGAAGGCCAGGGAGGACTTGCCCGAGCCCGACACCCCCGTGAAGACGGCGATCGCGTCGCGCGGAATGTCCACGTCGACGCCGGCGAGATTGTGCTCGCGGGCGCCGCGCACACGGACGTACGGGTCGAAGGTGCCGGGGGAGCTGTGGGGCATGGGCCAGATTCTAAGCGTTTTGCCTGGTCAGGCTGGTGTGAGGCCCGCCGTACGGGCGAGTCGGCGGTACGAGTCGAGCAGCGCCGCGCGGTCGTACGTACTGGTCGTCACCAGCACCTCCTGCGCGCCGCTCTCCTTCGCCACCCGCTCCAGGGCCTCACCGACCTGCTCCTCCGTGCCGTACAGATGCCCCTGGAGGCCCGAATCGAAGAACTCGCGCTGCTTGTCGGTCATGGCGAGCCGCCGGACCCGGTCGGCGGGTGCGAGCGCGGGGAAGACACCCCGCGTACGGGAGTACGCCAGCGACCACGCCTCGGGGACGAGCAGCTCCCGCGCCTCCTCGTCGGTGGCGGCGACCGCGACGGTGCCCGAGATCACGACGTACGGCTCCACGGACCACGGCGACGGCCGGAAGGCGGACCGGTAGTCGTCGATCGCGCGCAGCATCCGCTCCCGGCCGCGCAGGTCCCCGATCACCAGCGGCAGCCCGGTCCGGGCCGCGATCTGCGCGCCCTCGCCGGTGGCCAGCACGTACGGCGGGACCCGCAGGCCCTCGGCCGGGCGCGCGTGCACCTGCGGATGGGCGGTCTGGGTTCCCGTGAACCAGCCGAGCAGTTCGTCCAGCTGCTCGGCGAACCGCTCGGCGTCGTCCTTGTCCCGGCCGAGCGCCCGGCGGATGCCGTCGGTGAAGCCGACCGAGCGGCCCAGACCCATGTCGATCCGGCCGGGGAACAGCGACTCGAGGACGCCGAACTGCTCCGCGACCACCATCGGCTGGTGGTTCGGGAGCATCACCCCGCCGGTCCCGACCCGGATGGCCGAGGTCGCCGCGGCGACGGCGGCGGCCAGGACGGTCGGCGCCGAACCGGCCACGCCGGGCACGCTGTGGTGCTCCGAGACCCAGAAGCGGTGGTAGCCGAGCGCTTCCACCTCCCGTGCCAGGTCCACGGTCGCGCGCAGAGCGGCGGAGCCCTCCTCGCCCTCCCGGGTCCGGGAGCGGTCGAGCACGGAGAGACGTATGCCGTCGGCGGAAAGAGTCACATGGGGTTCAACGCCCCAGGTCGCCGAGGATTCCCTGCGCGGGGGACGGGGCACGGTCCGGAATTGCCTAGGCTGACCGGGTGACCCGTACCAGCAGTGCCGACAGGCCCCTCGCCGTCTTCGACCTCGACAACACCCTCGCCTCCACGGCGCACCGGCAGCGCTTCCTGGAGCGCAAGCCACGCGACTGGGCGGCGTTCTTCGCGGCGGCGCCCCAGGACCCGCCGCTCGCGGAGGGTGTCGCCCTGAGCCTGGAGGCCGCCGAGGAGTGCGAGACCGTGTACCTGACGGGCCGGCCCGAGCGCTGCCGCCGGGACACCGTCGCGTGGCTCGCCGCGCACGGGCTTCCCGAGGGCGCTCTGCACATGCGGCGCGACCGGGACTTCCGGCCCGCGCGCGTGACGAAGCTGGAGATCCTGCGCCGCCTCGGCCGCGACCGCGAGATCCGGATGCTCGTGGACGACGACGAGCTGGTCTGCGACGCGGCCGAGGCGGCGGGCTTCACCGTCGTACGGGCCCGCTGGGCGACGGCCTCGGAGGCGCTCAGGGACGCCCAGGAGAAGGAGGGCAGGGCCTGAGCCGGCCGTCGGGAGGGGGAGGGCGGGGGGGAGGGGCCGGAACCGACCGGCCCGCCCGTCGTCCCGGTCATCACCGGCCCGCCCGTCGTCCCGGTCGTCGACCGGCCCGTCCTGCCGTCTCAGTCGCCGTCCTCCAGCCGGAAGCCGACCTTCAGACCGACCTGGTAGTGCGCGATCGCGCCGTCGACCAGGTGGCCCCGGACCTGCGTCACCTCGAACCAGTCGAGGCCCCGGAGCTTCTGCGAGGCCCGCTCGATGCCGTTGCGGATGGCCTGGTCCACGCTCTCCGTGGACGTGCCGACGATCTCGGTGACGCGGTAGGTGTGGTTCGACATGGGGGCCGGATTCCTCTCCGTGGGGGTCATTCCACGGTGCCCCACCACGCCCGGGTCCGCGACACGTCGAGCCTCTCGGTCCCGGCCGGACACCGCGCGCCCGCTCAGTAGGCGTCCCCCTCCGTCGAGGAGGTCACGACGCCGTCCTGGGTGAAGTCGAGCCGCGAGACGATCCGGTACCGGTCGCCCCGGTACACCGAGTGGACGTACTCCACCGGCCGGCCCGAGGTGTCCAGGGTGAGGCGCTCGATGAGGAGCGCGGGCGAGAGCACGGGGATGTCGAGCAGCTCCGCCTCGTCCTCGCTCACGACCGTCGGTTCGATGGACTGCGTGGCCTCCCGGACGTGGATCCGGTGGTGGTCGCGCAGGTGCTCGTAGAGGTCGCCCGCCTCCAGCTCCTCGGTGGTGAGCGTCGAGGACAGCAGGTCCGCCGGGATGTGGAGGTGCTCGATGGCCATCGGGGAGCCGTCGACGAGCCGCAGCCGGGCGATGTAGAGCAGTTCGGCGGCCGGCGAGATCCGGAGCTTCCGTCCGATCCGCGCCCCGGCCGCCGTCCTGGTGCACTCCAGGACCCGGCTCGACCAGGTGCCGGAGGCCCGCGGGACCGTGAACGCGGAGTCGAGCGGCATGAGTTGCTGGGTGATCTTGGCGGGAGCGACGAACGTGCCACGGCCCTGCTCCCGTACGAGCGCACCCGTCGCGACGAGTTCGTCGACCGCGGCGCGCAGCGTGGGGCGCGAGACGCCGAGGTCGGTGCAGAGCGTGCGCTCCGACGGGATCGGGACCCCGGGGCCGCGGGCCTCGATCAGGCCGAGCAGATGCTCCCGTACCCGCTCCCGCTTCAGCACCCCGCCCGAGGGGCTGTCCTTCATGTGCTCTCCCTGGCTCCCCTGACTGGTCAACTGGTCAACTGGTCAACTGGTAAAGCTCCACCCTGGCCCACCATCCTAGCCACGGTTCGGGCTCCGTGCGCTCCGTGTGCACCCGGCACTTCCGTGAACAGCGCATATTTTTGCGGGGGTTGACGGCCGGATTGGTCCATGCCACCTTCTGGGCACGCAGCTGACCACCTGACCAATTGGTCAATCCTTCTCCTTCGAGGTGCCCGTGAAGATCAGCTCCCTCGCCGCCCCCGTCGCCCTCGCGACCGCCCTCGCCGTCTCCGTCACGGCCTGCGGCTCGACGGACGACCCGAAGGCCGGCGCGTCCGGCAAGGTGACCGTCTGGATCATGAAGGACAGCGTCACCGACGACTTCCTCACCCGCTTCCGCACCGACTTCGACGCGACGCACCAGGGCACCACCCTCGACATCCAGATCCAGGAGTGGGACGGCATCGGCGAGAAGGTCACGGCTGCCCTGGCCAGCAACGACGCCCCCGACGTCATCGAGGTCGGCAACACCCAGATCGCCCAGTACGCGGCGAGCGGAGGCGTGCGCGACCTCAGCGACAAGGTCGCCGACCTGAACGGCGCCGACTGGCTGCCCGGACTCGCCGAGCCCGGCAGGATCGACGGCAAGCAGTACGGCATCCCCTGGTACGCCGCCAACCGGGTGGTCATCTACCACAAGGACCTCTTCGCCCAGGCCGGCATCACCGCTCCGCCCAAGACCCGCGCCGAGTGGCTCACCGTCACCGCGAAGCTCAACAAGGGCTCGACGCAGGGCATCTACCTGCCCGGGCAGAACTGGTACGCCCTCGCCGGCTTCATCTGGGAGGACGGTGGCGACCTCGCCGTACGCGACGGCGACACGTGGAAGGGCGCGCTCGACACCCCGCAGGCCCTCGCGGGCATGGACTTCTACCGGCAGCTCCAGGCGCTCGGCAAGGGGCCCAAGGACTCCGACGAGGCCAAGCCCCCGCAGGCCGACGTCTTCGCCAAGGGGGACGTCGCCCAGATCATCGCCGTGCCCGGCGGCGCGAAGATCGTCGAGGAGGCCAACCCCGCGCTCAAGGGCAAGCTGGGCTTCTTCCCGATCCCCGGTACGACCGCGGACAAGCCCGGCGCCGTGTTCACCGGCGGCTCCGACCTGATCGTCCCCGAGGCCTCCGCCCACCCCGACGCCGCGTACGAGGTCGTCAAGGCGCTCGCGGGGGAGAAGTGGCAGACGGAGATGGCGAAGGCGATGAGCTACGTCCCCAACCGCACCTCGCTCGCCCGCGTCATCCAGGACGACGAGGGCACCGCCGCCATGGCGGCGGGCGCTGCGCAGGGCCGGGCGACCCCCAACTCCCCGCAGTGGGCGGCTGTCGAGGCCACAAACCCGATCAAGCAGTACATGACGGCCGTGCTCACCGGCACCGACCCGGCGCGGGCCGCCAAGGACGCGTCGGAGAGCATCACCAAGACCCTCGGCTCGTGAGCGGGCGGCGCCGGGCCGCCCTCTGGCCCTACCTCCTCGTCGCGCCGACCGTCCTCGGCGGCGCCCTGCTCCTCGGCTACCCCCTCGTCCGCAACCTGCTGATCTCCCTCCAGCACTACGGCATGGGCGAACTCATCAGGGGCGGGGCGCCGTTCGTTGGGCTCGCCAACTACCGGACCGTCCTTGCGGACCCGGAGTTCTGGGAGGTCGTCCGGCGCACCTTCTGGTGGACCCTGATCAACGTCGTCCTGATCATGGTGCTCGGCACCCTCGTCGCGCTGATGATGCGGCGGCTCGGCCGGCGGATGCGGATCGTGGTGACGAGCGGGCTCGTCCTGGCCTGGGCCAGCCCGGTCATCGCCACCACCACCGTCTTCCAATGGCTCTTCGCCTCCCGGCTCGGCGTCGTCAACTGGGTGCTCGTACGCCTCGGGTTCAGCTCCTACGAGGGCTACTCCTGGCTCGCCGACGGCACCGCCGCCTTCACCGTCCTCGTCCTGCTCGTGGTCTGGCAGTCGGTGCCCTTCGCGGCGATCACCCTGCATGCGGCCCTGATGACCGTCCCCGAGGAGCTGTACGAGTCGGCCCGGCTCGACGGCGCCGGGGCGGGGCGGATCTTCCGCTCCATCACCCTGCCCCTGCTCCGGCCGATCTTCGGTCTGGTCCTCTGCCTCGAAGTGATCTGGGTCTTCCGCTGCTTCGCCCAGATCTGGGCCGTCACCCGCGGCGGTCCCGGCGACGCGACGACCACGCTGCCCGTCTACGCGTACCGGGTGGCCCAGTCCCTGCACCGCTACGACCTCGGCTCGGCCGTCTCGACGCTGACCGTGCTCCTCCTGGTCGCCGTGCTGATCGCCTACTTCCGCCAGCTGTTCCGCCAGGAGGCCGACCGGTGACCCCCCGCGCCCTGCGCCGCGTTCCCCTGAACACGGCCGCGTCGATCGTCTTCGTCCTCGCCGTCTTCCCCGTCTACTGGATGGTCCTGACGGCCTTCAAACCCACCCCCGACATCCAGGCGGAGACCCCGGTCTTCCTGCCCACCTCCCTCACCCTGGAGCACTTCGCGCACGCGGTCGAGGCGGACGGCTTCTGGCTCTTCTGGCGCAACAGCCTGCTCGTCACCGCCGGCTGCGTCCTGCTGGCGCTGGTCGTGGCGCTCGGCGCGGCCTTCGCCGTCGCCCGGATGCGCTGGCGCGGCCGACGCGGTTTCGTGCTGATGGTCTTCGTGGCCCAAGTGGCGCCCTGGGAAGCGCTGTTGATTCCGATGTACGTCATCGCCCGGGACGCCGACCTGCTCGACCGGCTGGTCACCCTGACGCTGATCTACTTCATGGTCACCCTGCCCTTCACCATCGTGACCCTGCGGTCCTTCCTCGCCGCAGTCCCCGCCGAACTGGAGGAGGCCGCGCAGGTCGACGGCTGCACCCGCGCCGAGGCGTTCCGCCGGGTGACGCTGCCGCTGCTCGCGCCCGGACTGCTGGCCACCTCGCTCTTCGGATTCATCACCGCCTGGAACGAGTTCGCCTTCGCCAACATGCTCATCATCAAGAACCAGGACGACCGGACCCTGCCGGTCTGGCTCTCCTCCTTCTCCAATGTCTTCGGCACCGACTGGGGCGCCACCATGGCCGCCTCCACCCTCTTCGCCCTGCCCGTCCTCGTCCTCTTCCTGGTCCTCCAGGGCCGGGTCGCCGCCGGGATGACCGGCGGAGCCGTGAAGGGATAGCGAGCCACCATGCGCCCCCACTCCACCCCCTCGCTCGTGCCCGAGCCCACCCAACTCACCTCACTGTCCGGCAGTTTCACCTTCGACGAGACCACCGCGCTCAAGGTCGGCCCCGGCGCCCGCGGAGCGGCCGGACTGCTGCGGACCCTCCTGCGGCCCGCCACCGGGCTGCCGCTGCCCGAGCGCTCCGACGGGTCCGTCGTCCTCGCGGTCGACCCGGCCCTCACCGGCCTCGGCGAGGAGGGGTACGGCCTCACCGTCGGCGCGCGGGCGGTGCTGTTACGGGCCGCCACCCCGCGCGGCCTGCTCGCCGGCGTGCAGACGCTCCGTCAACTCCTGCCCGTCGACGCCCTCCTCGACCACCCGGTCACCGGAGTCGAGTGGACCGTGCCCTGCGTCCAGATCACCGACGTGCCCCGGTTCTCCTGGCGCGGCACGATGCTCGACGTCTCCCGCACGTTCCGGTCCGCCGACTTCCTGCACCGGTACGTCGACCTGCTGGCCCTCCACAAGCTCAACGTCCTCCACCTCCATCTCACCGACGACCAGGGCTGGCGCATGCCGGTCGCCGCCCGCCCCCGGCTCACCGAGGTCGGCGGCCATCCGCACGGCGGCGCCTACACCCGTACCGAACTCGCCGCCCTCGTACGGCACGCGGCCGAACGCGGCATCACCGTCGTGCCCGAGATCGAGATGCCCGGCCACGTCAGGGCCGCCCTCGCCGCCTACCCCTCGCTCGGCAACCGGCCGGACCGCGCCCTGCGCGTCTGGGACCGCTGGGGCGTCTGCGACACGGTCCTCGGAGTGCACGACGAGGTCCTGGACTTCTGCCGGGACGTCCTCGACGAGGTGATGGACGTCTTCCCCTCGCCGTACGTCCACATCGGCGGCGAGGAGTGCCCCACCACCGAGTGGCACGCCTCGCCCGCCGCCCTCCGGCGCGTCGCCGACGAGGGACTCGACGGGCCCGACGCCCTGCACGGCTGGTTCATGGAGCGGATCGGCGGCCATCTCCGCGACGCCGGCCGCCACCCGCTCGGCTGGACCGAGACCGGCGCCGACCTGCCCGCGTACTTCACCGTGATGCCCTGGCGCGACTCCGCCCACGGCCGCACCGCCGCCCGCCGGGGCCACCGCGTCGTCATGGCACCGCACCGCTCGACCTACCTCGACTACCCCCAGTCGGCGAGCCCCGACGAGCCGCCCGGCCAGCCCGGCGCCGTCGTGGACCTGCGCACCGTGCTCGCCAACGACCCCGCGCCCGCCCACTGGAGCCCGGAGGAGAGCGCACAGGTCCTCGGCACGCAGGCCCAGCTGTGGACGGAGTACGTCCCCACCGGCGCCCACGCCGAGTACCTGGCCTTCCCCCGGCTCTGCGCCCTCGCCGAGACCGCCTGGACCGGCCGCCGTGACTGGCCCGGCTTCCAGGCGCGGCTGCACCACCACCGGACCCGGCTCGACACCCTCCGGGTGCCGCGCCGCCTTTCCCCCACCTCCGTCCAAGGAGAGGAATCCTCATGAGCACCCGAACGCGTACCCGACAGACGCGGCTGCGGATCCGCGCCGCGCTCGCCGTCGCCGGCGTGACAGGTCTCGGCGCCACCGCCCTGACCGCGCTGCCGGCCGCCGCTGCCGGCGAGGCCGTGACCGTCCAGTACCGGCAGAGCGCCACCGGGAGCGACCAGGTCGAGCCGTGGTTCAAGGTCGTCAACTCCGGTACGGCGAGCGTCCCGTTGAGCCAGGTGAAGCTGCGGTACTACTTCAAGGCCGACGCGGGAGCCTCGTACACCTACGCCTGCTCCTGGGCGGTGAAGGGCTGCGCGAACCTCACGGGGACCTTCGGCACCCTCGCCCCCCCCACCGCCACCGCCGACCGCTATCTGGAGGTCGGCTTCACCGCGGGCGCCGGCAGCCTCGCCCCCGGCGCCGACACCGGCGACATGCAACTCCGCTTCCACCGCTCCAACTGGCAGCCGCTGAACCAGAGCGACGACTACTCCTTCGGCCCGACGCAGACGACGTACGCGAACTGGAGCAAGGTCACCGCCACCGTCGGCGGCGTCCAGGTCTGGGGCACGGCGCCCGAGGGCAACGAGCCGACGCCGACGCCCACCGACCCGACCACCCCGCCGCCCACCGGCGGGCCCGCGCTCTTCGACGACTTCGACTACACGGGCCACACCGACCCGGCGATCGCCGCGCACGGCTGGAGCGTACGGTCCAACTCCGGCGGCCCGGGCGTGCCCGGCGCCGCCTGGGCGCCCGAGAACGTGACCTTCGCGAAGGAGGGGACCGACTCGATCATGAACCTGCGGACCTCGACGGCCGGCACGGCCGAGTCCACCCGGCAGACCGAGATCCTCACCCGGTCCATGAAGTTCAAGAACGGCACGTACGCGGCCCGGGTCCGCTTCTCCGACGCCCCGCTCTCCGGACCGGACGGCGACCGGCTCGTGCAGACCTTCTTCACCATCAACGACCTCAAGGCGCCGATGGCGGACGACTACGCCGAGTACGACTTCGAGTACCTGCCCAACGGCGGCTGGGGCGAGCCCGCGAACATCCTCTACACCACCTCGTGGGAGACCTACCGGCCCGACCCGTGGGAGGCCGTCAACCAGCACTCCGAGGTCCGGGCGAGCTACGCGGGCTGGCACGACCTCGTCCTGACGATCGACGACAGCACGATCGTCTACTACGTCGACGGCCAGGAGTTCGGCCGGCACGACGCCCGCTATCTGCCCGAACGCCCGATGTCCATCAACTTCAACCAGTGGCTCATCGACCTCCAGGGGCAGACCTCCACCACGCCCCGGTCCTACGACCAGAAGGTCGACTACGTCCTGCACGTGAAGGACCAGGTCCTGACCCCGGCGCAGGTGGCCGCCAAGGTGGCGGCGTACCGGACGGCGGGCACGGCCTTCGAGGACTCCGTGCCGGCCGTCTGACGTGACCGGCCGTCCGACGTCACCAGCTGTCCGACGTCACCGGCCGCTGTGCACTACCCCCGGTAACGGGCGGGCGCCTCGCGTGCGCCTGCCCGGAACCGGGGCGTCCGGGGCTTGACCGCTCCGTTGGTCCAGACCAGAATCCAACCCACACACCCGCACGAACACGCCGTTCGGTCCCCCCACGACGGGTCAGCTCCCCAACCGCAGTCCCTCCATGGGACGCAGAAGGTGACCTACGTGAAGAACCGACACCTGGTCTGTCCGCTGGCGGCCGCGACCGCCCTCGCCCTCGCAGGCTGCGGGCTCCTCCCCGGCTCCGGCGACGCGACCCGCACGGTCAACGTCTGGCTCATGCGCGACAGCGTCAGCGAGGACTTCCTGCAGCGCTTCACCGCCGACTACGAGGCCCAGCACGAGGGCGTCGAGCTGAAGTTCACCTTCCAGGAGTGGACGGGCATCGGCAAGAAGGTCACCGAGGCCATCCGCGGCGAGGGCGGCCCCGACGTCATCGAGGTCGGCAACACCCAGGTCGCCCAGTACGCGGACACCGACAAGCTCTACGACCTGACCCTGGAGTCCGTGCGCGACCTCGGCAGCTCCGACTGGCTGCCCGGTCTCGCCGAACCCGGCCGCATCGGCGGATCGCAGTACGGCATCCCCTGGTACGCCGCCAACCGCGTGGTGATCTACCACAAGGACCTCTTCGCGCAGGCCGGCCTCACCAAGCCGCCCGCCACCCGGGCCCAGTGGCTCGACGACACCGAGAAGCTCAACCGCAACGGCTCCCAGGGCATCTACCTGGCCGGGCAGGACTGGTACACGCTCGCCGGGTTCATCTGGGACGAGGGCGGCGAGCTGGCCGTGGACAAGGGCGGCGACTGGACCGGCGCCCTGGACAGCCCCGCCGCGCTGCGCGGCATGGACTTCTACAAGGAACTGCAGTCGCTCGGCTCAGGACCCAAGAACGCCGACGAGCAGACACCGCCCCAGGCCGAGGTGTTCGCCAAGGGCGACGTCGCCCAGATCATCGCCACCCCGAGCGCCGTCGCGGCCATCACCAAGGCCGACCCCGAGCTCGAGGACAAGCTGGGCTTCTTCCCGATACCCGGCAAGAAGGCCGGTCAGCCCTGCGCCGTCTTCACCGGTGGCTCCGACCTGATCGTCCCGGAGAACGCGCCCGAGCGGAACGCCGCGATCGAGGTCGTCAAGGCGCTGGCCGGCGAGAAGTGGCAGACGGAGCTCGCCCGCGCCATGAACTACGTCCCCAACAAGACCTCCCTCGCCTCGGTCGTCGAGGGCCAGGAGGCCACCGCCGTCATGGCCGTCGGCGCCGCGCGCGGCAAGGCCACGCCCAACTCCCCGCAGTGGGCCGACGTCGAGGCCGCCAACCCGATCAAGCCCTACATGACGGCCGTGCTCCAGGGCGAGGACCCGAAGAAGGCGGCGGAGGCGGCCTCGACCCGGATCACCCAGGCCCTGGCGGAGTAGCGGGGGAGCCGAGGCAGCGGGGGCAGGGGCCGGGGAGCCGGGGCGGCGCGGCGGGTGACCCGGGGCAGAGGGGCCGGGGCGGGGAACCCGAGCAGCGGGGGAGCGCCGGGAACGGGGCAGGTCGCGCGGGGTCCGCCGAACGGACGCGGCAGGCCGTACGGGGTCCGCAGACCAGCATTCAGCGCCTACACACCCGCGATCCCCCGAACGGTCATGTCGAATCCAATCGGCCACGGAAGAAGTAAGGAGACGGACCACCGCTCACCCGGTCCGGCCCCCACCGTCCCCCTTCCGTACGCCGGAGGAGCCCGACATGCCCGCACCGTCCCCCGCAGCCGCTGTCGCACCCGCTGTCCCCGTCCCCGCCGGTGTCCCCCTCATGAGCGCCCCGCTGACGGGCGCCCCGCTCACGGGCGTCCCGGCGCAGCCCCAGCCCGCCGCCGGGGACCGGCCCGCCGAGGAGCCCCGCTACGTCGTCTGCCTCGCCCGCGACCAGGAAGACGTCCGCGCCGCCCAGCGCCTGCGCCACCAGGTCTTCGCCGGTGAGATGGGCGCCCACCTCGACGGACCCGAGCCGGGCCTCGACATCGACGCCTTCGACGCGTACTGCGACCACCTGCTCGTCTGCGAGGAGACCACCGGCGAGGTCGTCGGCACCTACCGGGTGCTCCCGCCCGACCGCGCCCGGGTCGCCGGCCGCCTCTACTCCGAGAGCGAGTTCGACCTCGGCCGCCTCGGCCCCATCCGGGACGACCTCGTCGAGGTGGGCCGCTCCTGCGTCCACCCCGCGCACCGCAACGGCGCCGTCATCGCCCTGATCTGGGCCGGTCTCGCCCGCTACATGACCCGCACCGGCCACAACTGGCTCGCCGGGTGCTGCTCGATACCGCTGTCCGACGGCGGCACCCTCGCCGCCGCCACCTGGGACCGGGTCAAGGCCAAGCACCTCGCCCCCGAGGAGTACTGGGTCACCCCGCACAAGCTCTGGACCCCGGACGGGATCGCCCGCCCCGAGGGCCGCGTGGAGCTCCCGCCGCTGCTGCGCGGCTACATCCGGCTCGGGGCCTGGGTCTGCGGCGCGCCCGCCCACGACGTGGACTTCGGGGTCGCCGACCTCTACGTCCTGCTGTCGCTGCGCAACACCAACCCCCGCTACCTGAACCACTTCCTCTCCCTCGCCCCGGCGCAGTGACCACCGCCGGCCCCGTCTCCCCCTGGCTGCCGACGTCGCCGTGCGCACCCGACCCCTGCGCACGGCACTCAGGGCCGGTCGCAGGTTCCGTGCTCGCGGTGGTCCGGCTGGTCCTGGGCATGACCGCCGTCCTCGCCGGGGTGGTGCTCTCGCCCCTGGCGGTACCGCTGTCCTCCGCCGGCCGGCGGGCGCTCGTCCGGGTGTGGTGCCGGTTGGTCCTGCGGTCCTTCGGCGTCCGGGTCACGGTCACCGGGACGCCCGCCCCGGTGGACGCCCCACTCCTCATCGTCGCCAACCACATCTCCTGGCTGGACATCCCGCTCGTCGCCTCGGTCCTCCCCGGGCGCATGCTCGCCAAGCGGGAGGTCCGGCAGTGGCCGGTGCTCGGCCCGCTCGCCGCGCGGGGCGGCACGATCTTCATCGACCGGGACCGGCTGCGGGCCCTGCCCGAGACCGTCCGGACGATGGCGGCGGCCATGGCCGGCGGCGGCCGGGTGGTCGTCTTCCCCGAGGGGTCGACCTGGTGCGGCCGGGGCGGCGGCGCCTTCCGGCACGCGGCGTTCCAGGCCGCTCTCGACGCCTCCGTGCCGGTGCTTCCGGTACGGATCGAGTACCGGCCGGTCGGGCCCGCGGCCTTCGTCGGTGAGGACCCGCTGGGCGCCTCGCTCTGGCGGGTGGTGGCCGCGCGCGGACTCACCGCCGAGATTCGGATACTGGATCCGATATCCACGATCCAATATCCGAACCGTCGTGCGCTCGCCCGGGCGGCTCAGCGCGCGGTCGCCAGCGAAAGCGCGAACCGCCCTTCCCTGTCCGTCCACCAGCGCGTCAGCTCAAGCCCGGCCGCGGCGAGCTCCGCCCGCACACCCGCCTGACGGAACTTCGCCGACACCTCCGTCCGCATCTCCTCGCCCGCCTCGAACGGCACCACGAGATCCAGCTGCGGGATCTTCACGGTCAGTGCGTGACGCGCCCGCAGCCGCATCTCGATCCACTCCCGCTCCCGGTCCCAGAGCGCCACGTGCTCGAAGTCGTCCGGCTCGACGTCCGCGTCCAGCTCACGGGCGATGACGGCCAGCACGTTCTTGTTGAAGGCAGCCGTCACCCCGGCAGCGTCGTCGTACGCGGCGACCAGTGTCGCCTCGTCCTTCACCAGGTCCGTGCCGAGCAGCAGCGCGTCGCCCGGCGCCAGCATGGCCCGCACCGAGCGCAGGAACGTCTCACGCTCGACGGGCAGCAGATTGCCGATCGTGCCGCCGAGGAACGCCACAAGGCGCGGCCCCGGCGTCCCCGGCAGGGCGAGCCCCCGGGTGAAGTCGGCCACCAGGGCGTGGATGTGCAGCTGCGGCCGGTCCGCGATCAGCGCGTCGGCCGCGCCCTTGAGCGCCGACTCGCTCACGTCCACCGGCACATAACTGTCGAGCCCCGGCAGCAGGGCGTCGATCAGGAAACGGGTCTTCTCCGAGGAGCCCGAGCCCAGCTCGACCAGGGTCCGCGCCCCCGTCACCGCCGCGATCTCCGGCGCCCGCTCGATGAGGATCTCCCGCTCGGCGCGGGTCGGGTAGTACTCGGGGAGCCGGGTGATCTCCTCGAAGAGCTCACTGCCGCGCGCGTCGTAGAACCACTTCGGCGGCAGCTCCTTGGGCGTACGGGTCAGTCCCTGGAGCACGTCGGCGCGAAGGTCGGCCTCCGTGGCGTCCTCGGGAAGGGTGCGGGTCAGCTGGAACGGACTCACGAGGACGGCTCCTTGAGCGAGGTGAGGGTGACGTCGGTACGGGTGGCGGTCAGCAGGGTGCGGTCCGGCACCTCGTGCCAGCGCGGATCGTCGTCGTAGGGTTCGGAGGCCACGACCGTGTGGGCCGAGCCCGGGGGACCCGGCTCCGTCCGGTACCAGAGGGAGTCCCCCCAGGCGGTCGCCGCGATGGTGGCGCCGTCGGTGAGCAGCAGGTTCAGCCGGGATCCCGGGGCCGCCTCGGCGACCTCCGTCACGGTGTCCCCGAGCGCCCGGTCCAGACCGTCGCCCGCCCGCAGCCGGCGCAGCACCAGCGCCCACACCAGGGCCGAGTCGGTACGCGCCGCCAGGGAGAGCAGTTCCTCGGCCGGCAGCGTCGCCGCCACCGGGCCGAGGGAGCCCGGCCAGTTCCGCACCGACCCGTTGTGGCTGAACAGCCACGGCCCGGAGGCGAACGGGGCCGCCGCGGCCTCCCCGTCGGCCCCCGGCACCGTCGCGTCGCGCACGGCGGCGAGGAACGCCTCGGCGCGCACCACGCGCGCGAGGTCCATGAAGGCGGCATCGGCCCAGATCGGCACGGCCCGGCGGTAGCGCGCGGGTACCGGATCGTCCTCCGCGTACCAGCCGATCCCGAAGCCGTCCGCGTTGACCGTGCCGTGCCGCTGCCGGCGAGGCTCCCATGACTGCCGGTACAGCGCGTGCGGCGGCCGCGCGAGCAGCTCGCCGAGCGCCACCGAGGGCCCCAGATAGGCCAGGTGACGGCACATCAGGAAAGCTCCGCGTCACGCGCGGTGCGGAATCCGGAGAAGATCTGCCGGCGCACCGGCAGGTCCCAGTTGCGGAACGTGCCCCGGCAGGCCACGGAGTCCACCGCGAACGACCCACCGCGCAGCACCTTGTGCGCGGGCCCGAAGAAGACCTCCGAGTACTCCTTGTACGGGAAGGCCCGGAAGCCCGGGTACGGCAGGAAGTCGCTGGCCGTCCACTCCCACACGTCCCCGATCAACTGCCGTACCCCGAGCGGCGAGGCGCCCTCCGGGTAGCTGCCGGCCGGAGCGGGCCGCAGGTGCCGCTGGCCGAGGTTGGCGTGCTCGGGCGCGGGGTCCGCGTCACCCCACGGGTAGCGGCGCGAGCGTCCCGTCGCCGGGTCGTGCCGGGCCGCCTTCTCCCACTCGGCCTCCGTGGGCAGCCTGCGCCCTGCCCAGCGGGCGTAGGCGTCCGCCTCGTACCAGCTGACGTGGACCACCGGCTCGTCCTCGGGCACCGGCTCCGTCACACCGAACCGGCGCCGCGTCCACTGGCCGCCGTCCCGCCGCCAGAACAGCGGCGCGCCGATCTCGTGCCTGCGGATCTGTTCCCAGCCCTCCACCTGCCACCAGCGCTCGTCCGTGTAGCCCCCGTCGGCCACGAACGCCATGTACGCGCCGTTGGTGACCGGCACGGTGTCGATGAAGAACGACGGGACGACCCGGCTGTGCGCCGGGCGCTCGTTGTCCAGCGCCCACGCCTCGTCCGAGGTGCCCATCGTGAACGCGCCGCCGGGTACCAGGACTTCGGAGGGCAGCGGGCCGGTCTCCGTGGCGGGCGGCGGGGGAGAGGTCAGGGCCTGCGGACCCTTGCGCAGCTGATGGGTGATCAGCATCGTCTCGTCGTGCTGCTGTTCGTGCTGGGCGATCATTCCGAAGGCGAACGCCGCCTCCACCAGCGGCCGGCCCTCCAGCGGGGTCCGCTCCAGGACGTCCAGGACCCGTCCCCGTACGTCCGAGGCGTACGCGCGGGCCTCCGCGGGCGGCAGCAGCGGCAGCGTGGGACGGGAGGCGCGGGGATGCTCGAACGCGTCGTAGATCGAGTCGATCTCCGGGCGCAGCGCGTCACGCCCCGCGACGGCCCGCCACAGCCACTGCTCCTCCTGGTTGCCGATATGGGCCAGGTCCCACACCAGCGGCGACATCAACGGAGAGTGCTGTGCGGTGAGTTCGTCGTCCTCGACGCAGGAGGTGAGGAGCGCGGTGCGGGCCCGCGCGGTGGTGAGCGCGTCCAGCGCCCGCCGCCGCAGGACCGTCGGGTCGTCGGTCACGGTCATGACGCCATCTCCAGGAGATCGTCGGCGGGACAGCTGCCGGGCAGGACATAGCGCTCGTGGAAGGCGGCGACGGCGCCGACGACGGCCGGGCTCGCGCCGATCCGGGGCAGCGCTTCGAGCGCCGCCGGGAACGCCACCAGGGCCGCGGCGTGCAGTTCGGGGTCGGCGAGGCCCTCCCGGGCCGCGGCGAGCCAGAGCGGATTGCGCGGAGCCGCCGGCGAACCCGCCCGCTCCGCCAGGGGCTTGACCGCCCGGTAGACCGTCTCGGCCGCCTCCGGGTCATCGAAGAGCGCGGTGGTCACGGCCACCGGCACGACCCAGCCGTCGGTACCGGGCTGAGCGTCGATCATCCGCAGCTCCAGATGCCCGCGCGGCCGGACCGGCGGGAAGAGGGTCGTCATGTGATAGCGCAGATCGTCCTCGTCGGCGGGCCGGGGACGCCCGGTGCGCAGCCACTGCCGGAAGGTCAGCCCCTCCGGGACGTCCCACGGCGCGTCCTCGCCCCGTACGCACATCACCGGGGTGTCGAGGACGTGCGCGGCCCAGGCGTCGCGCGGCTCGCGCTCCGGATCGGGGGCGAGCGCCCGCGCCGGGTCGAGGTCGGTCCACAGGGCCTGCCGGGTCGAGCGCCAGCCGGTCCGGCGCCCCCCATGGAGGGGAGAATTGGCGAAGGCCGCCACCAGGACGGCGCCCAGCAGATGGGCGAGCTGCCACCGGCGGTGGTAGCCGAGCGGCCCCGGTTCCTCGTGACCGGCGTCCAGGCACACCTGCACGGAGGCCGAGTCGCGCATCATGGCCCGTCCGGCGGGACCCGTACGGTCCAGCGCGGTCTCCATCGCGTCGTAGCGGGGCTCGCGCAGGAGCCGCTCGCGCGGTGCGTTCCAGGGATCGACCCCGTAGCCGCTGAGAGAGAGCCCGAGGGGGGTGAGCGCGTCACGCACCGTGCGCAGATCGGCCGAGAGAGTGTCGACGCAGCTCATCAGGGAGTCGGCGGGAGGCGAGCTGAGCTCCAGCTGTCCGCCGGGTTCGAGGGTGAGCAGAGAGGCGAGGGGCAGGGACCGTACGGTGTCGAAGGCCGGCGCCAGGCGCTCGGCGGGGACGGGAAGCCGCGGATCGCGCAGCTCGTGGACGAGCCATTCCACCTCCACCCCGACGGTGCGGGGCGGGCCCGTCTTGAAGCAGATACATCGCAGCAGGTCCTCGGCCTCGTCCTCGTTGATGGCCGGACCGCTCCGCGGTATACCGCTCGGCGACATGTCGTCTCCTCCTGTTCCGGTCGGCGTGCGCACGGGTGTTCCGATAGGCGCTCCGAAGGGCGCTGATTCCACCTAAAGCCACCGCCGACGGGCGTGCAAGAGCGCCTCACCGGCCTCACGGTGAATATCCCGTTGCCCCCGGAGTGCGGAGTCGATCATGCTTTTGGGCATGAGCGCACGACTGCGGGGGATCGCGAAGCAGACCGAGGAGATCGTCGAGGCGGGCCGGTACCGGGCCCCCGGAGGCCGGTCCGTCTCCATCGAGGAGGAGCTGAGCGCCGCCCTGGCCGGCACCCGGATGTACGGCCCCGATCCCGTCCCCGTGACCCCTGACACCGACCGCGCCACTGCGGTCGAGGTCACCGACGAGAGCAGCCTGGACGCCGCCCGCCGACTGACCCGGGCCGACCCGGCCACCCCGGTCGCCGTCCTGAACTTCGCCTCCGCCCGCAACCCCGGCGGCGGCTATCTGAACGGCGCCCAGGCCCAGGAGGAGGCGGTCTGCCGGGCCTCCGCCCTCTACACCACCCTCCTGCGTGCCCCCGAGTTCTACGCGCACCACCGGGCCGAGAAGGATGCTTTCTACACCGACCGCGTGATCCTCTCGCCCGGCGTCCCGGTCTTCCGCGACGACCGCGGCGGGCTCCTGGACGAGCCGTTCACCGTCGGCTTCCTCACCTCGCCCGCCCCGAACGCGGGCGTCGTCCGCCGCCAGACCCCGGACCTGGCCGACCGGATACCGGCCGCGCTCGCCGCCCGCGCCGAACGGGTCCTGGAGACGGCCGTTGCCGGCGGCTACCGCCGGCTCGTCCTCGGTGCCTGGGGCTGCGGCGTCTTCCAGAACGACCCGGCCGAGGTCGCGCGGGCGTTCCGGGCGCTGCTCACGGGCGGCGGCCGGTTCGCCGCCCACTTCGACGAGATCGTCTTCGCGATCCTCGACCGCACGGCCGGCCGGGCGACACTCGGCGCGTTCCAGCGCGTACTCGCGGCCTGAGCGCGACCCTCCTCCGGAGGACCCTCTCCTGACATGCGGTGCTCGTACTCGCGTGCGAGGCTGAAAACGGCCCCAGCGTCCGAGAACCGCTGTCAGGAGGCACGATCGTGGGCAAGAAACAGACCCGGGTGAACAAGGGCGCCCGTACGGGCGGCCACGAACACCGGACCGAAGCCGCACCGAAGGAATCGACACCGGTCGTGCGGGAGACGCCCCGGCCGATCATCGAGCAGGTCTCCCACAAGAAGGAACGGAAGTTCGGCCACAACTGACCTTCCGCCTCACCGCGACCGGGGCCCGGCGCCACGAAGGCACCGGGCCCGGCCCGTGTCCGTACGCTCCCGTAGGGCTACGCCTCGTCGTCGCCGACCGGGATCGCCTCCGCGGCAGGAGCCGAGGGAGCCGCCGGCACCTGCGCCGCCGGAGCCGGTACCGCCGCGCCGTCGAGCTTCAGCTTGAGCGAGGGCCCTTCGGCCGCCGTCGCGGGGCTCATGTTCGCGAGCAGCTGCCGGGCGAGGCCCAGACCCGTCCCGCCCATGGTCAGCGCCTTGGCGAACATCTCGGCCATGCCGTCCGCGCCGTTCAGCAGGACCATCTGGTCCACGTTGCCGAAGGCCGACGCCCCGGCCTCGACGATTTCCGGCCACTTCTCGGCCAGCTGCTGAGCGACCACGGCCTCCTGGTTCTCGGCGAGAGCCGCCGCCCGCGCCTTGATCGCCTCGGCCTCGGCGAGACCCTTCGCCCGGGTCGCCTCGGCCACCGCGAGCCCCCGCGCCTGCTGGGCCGCCGCCTCCGCCTCACCGGTCAGCCGGGTCGCGGCCGCCCGCGCGGCGCTGGCGAGTTCGGTCTCCCTGGCCTCCGCCTGCGCCGCCGAGATCCGGGCATCGCGCTCGGCCTCGGCGCGGGTCCTGGTCTCGTACGCCTGCGCGTCCGCCGGCTTGCGGACGTCCGCCTGGAGCTGCTGCTCCTTGCGGTGCGCCTCCAGCTCGGCGACCCGCGTCTCCTGGACGACGACCTCCTGCCGCGCCCCGGCCTCGGCCAGCGGACCGGCCTGACGGGCCTTCGCGGACGCCTGGTCGCGCTCCGCCTGGTAGCCGGCCTGCAGGATCTCGCTGTCCCTCGTCGCCTCCGACATCCGCGCGGCGGCCTGCTGCTCCGCCTCCGTGGCCCGCCGGTTGGCCTCGGCCTGCGCGATCCGTGCGTCCCGCTGGACCGCCGCCGCGTGCGGCGCGGCCAGGTTCTTGATGTACCCCGTCGGATCCTCGATCTCGTGGATCTGCAGCGAGTCGACGATCAGACCGAGCTTCTCCATCTCGGTGCCACAGGCCGAACGCGCCTGCCCGGTCAGCTTCTCCCGGTCACGGATCATGTCCTCGACCGTCAACCCGCCGACGATGGCGCGCAGATGACCGGCGAAGACGATGTGCACCCGCTCGGACATGAGCTTCTGCTGGTCGAGGAAGCGGCGGGCCGCGTTGGCGATCGACACGAAGTCGTCACCCACCTTGAAGATCACCACGCCCCGGACCTTGAGCGGAATGCCCTGGTGGGTGACGCACTCCACCTGCAACTGGGTCTCGTTGAGGTCGAGCGACAGCTTCCGTACGGCCTGGACCCCCGGCATCACGAGCGTGCCGCGCCCGGTGACGATCCGGAAGCCCATGCCCTCTCCGAGCCCCTCCATCTTGTGGTTGGAACCGGAGATGATCAGCGCCTCGTTGGGCTCGGCGACGCGCCACATGAGTTTGAAGAGTGCGATGAGGACGAGGACGGCGACGACCACGCCGCCCGCCAGGATGCCGATGGCCATGGGCAGCTCCCCCTTCACCGGAGCCGTGCGGATCCGGTGAAGGGAGTGTGCGCCTCCACGGTCGGAGGCTCAACGCCTCGGTCAACTGTCGTACGCGGCTGTGACATACACGGTGCGTGGAGGGAGATGTTCCACGACCATCACGACCGTTCCGGGATGGATCCGCTCCTTGGCGTCGGCCGCGTACGCGAGGAAGTGCTCGGCGCCGCCCCGGATCCGGACGATCACCTCACCGACGAGGCCGGGCCCGACGGTGCCGGTGACCCGGCCGAGCATGCCCACCATCGAGACGTCGTCCATGCTCACACGGTACGTCAGATCCAGCCCTCCAGGGCGGCCATGAAGCCGTCGAAGTCGTCGCGGTGGATCGTGTGTCCGGCGCCCGCCACCGTACGGACGTCGAAGCCGCGGTCCGCCAGCATCCGCGCGTTCTCCGGCGAGACCAGCAGGCTCGGGTCGGCCAGGGCGACGAGCGAGGGCACCACGGGCTTCGCCGGCCACAGATCGCGGCCCACCCAGTCGGTGAGCCCGTGGGCCGAACGTTCGTCCCAGAGCCGCATGGTCGCCATCTCGACGTCGAGATCCTCCCTCTCCCAACGGGGGTTGAGCATCGCGATGTGCTCCCGCGCGAGGGACGTGGCGGCGACGAACAACTCCGCGCTGTATCCCGTGTCCCCGGCCGGCAGGTGCCAGGCCGGGTCCACGTACACCGCGCGCCGCGGGGCGAGCCGCTCCACCGCCGTGGCGAGAGCCAGCCCGCCGAGCGAGTGGCCGAGGGCCAACTCGGCCCCGGAGGGCAGGGTTTCGACGAGATCGTCGGCGTACTCCCCGGGGCCGTACCCGTCGGGCCCGGCCGCCCGGCCACTGGCGCCGTGGCCGCGCAGATCCACCGCGATCACCCGGTAGCCGCGCTCGGCGAGGGCCGGTCCGACCCGGCGCCAGGTGCGGTGGTCGGACATGATCCCGTGGATCAGGAGCGCGATCCGGTCGCCGGATCCCCAGGTGCGGGTGTTGAGCAGCACGTCGAAGCCTCTCGCGGATCGGGTGGACGGGACGTCCGGGTGGCCCTGTGAGCCTACGAGGTCAGCGCACGCCGCGGATCGGCCGCACGGCGAGTGCCCCGAGGACCGACAGGACGGCCGCGACCACGAAGAGGGCCGTGTACCCGCCGCTCAGCGAGACGATGACCGAGGCGACGAACGGCGCGACGATCTGCGGCCCGGCGTTCGCGACGTTGAGCACGCCCATGTCGCGGGCCGCGTCCTCGGCCTTCGGCAGCACCATCGTGACCAGGGCGGTGTCGACCGCCATGTAGCAGCCGAAGCCGAGGCCGTTGACGACGGAGAAGGCGAGCATCGCGGTCCAGCTCGACGAGACGGCCGGGATCACCAGCGCGACGGCGGCCAGCGCGGCGGAGGCGCCGACGAAGAGCTTGCGGCGGTCGTAGCGGTCGGAGAGCCAGCCGCCCAGGACGGTGGAGACCACCATGGCAACGGAGTTGAGCGGCATGAGGATCGCCACCGCCTCCTCGGGGGTGAGCCCGGCCGGCAGGTCGATGTGGTCCTTGAGGATGTACAGCTGGAAGCCGGCGACCGCGAAGTAGCCGAGGACGAGCAGCGCGCGGCCGATGAACGCCCAGCGGAAGTCGTGGTCCTTGAGCGCGCTGCCGAAGGCGGCGAGCTGCTGCCGCACCGGCAGCGGCGCCTTGGCGGGCATCCGCTCCTCGCGGGCGCAGGTGGTGAACAGGACGGCGGTGGCCGCCACGATCACGCCGAAGACCAGGTACCCGGTGCGGTAGTTCTCCGAGAACGCGGCGCCGACCAGCGCGCCGATGGTGGAGCCGATCGGCATGCCGAGCCCGACCGCCGCCGAGGCCTTGCCGCGCGCGGCGAAGGGGACCCGGTCGGGCACGACGGAGGTGATCGCGGCCTGGTAGACGTTCATCACGGCCTGGCCCAGACACCAGGCGATGAGCACGAGCAGGATCGTGTCCACGCTGCCGAGCAGGAACATCACCGGTATCGCGAGCAGACCGCCCGCAAGGATCCACGGGTTGCGCCGGCCGGAACGGTCCGACAGGGCTCCGGCCACCGGGTTGAAGATCGTCGCGAAGATCGCGGAAACACCGGAGACCAGGCCGAAGTTGGCCACCTTGTTCGCCGGGTCGATCCCCTCGATCTGCAGCGCGAGCAGCAGTCCGGGCACGCCGACGTAGAGCGCGTACATCGCCGTGTTCCCGGCGAGGAGCAGGGGCAGCAGACCACGGGTGGGCCGGGGGCCCGAAGGGGAGTCGACTCCGGCGGTGCCGACTCTGCCGGATTCGGAGGAGGAAAGGGCCACGGTGCCCTCCTGGTGAAGATCGCCCTGTGCGGGGGCGAGGAGCGGAAGTTTCGATAGGGTTACACGTGTCACTGACGCGTGTCAGCACTGTGTAGCACTCGAATCCGGCCATCCGCCAGACTCCGGGCCGGATTGTTCTGGAAAGATGCCGGAGCGATGAGCCAGTCACCCAGACAGTCCGCCGAACGTCCCGTCCCGACGAGCGCCGATGTGGCGCGGCTCGCGGGCGTCTCCAGAGCCACCGTGAGCTACGTCCTGAACAACACGGCGGCCGTCCGGATCAGCGAGCCGACCCGGCAGCGGGTCCGGGAGGCGGCCGAGGAGCTCGGGTACGTCCCGCACGCCGCCGCGCGCAGCCTGCGCGCCGGGCACAGCCGCATGGTCCTGCTGCCCACCGCGCACGTGCCGATCGGCCCGCTGTACAGCCAGTTCTTCAACGAGCTGCAGTGGGCCCTGCGCCGGCTCGACTACACCGTCGTGCAGTACGGCAGCCTCGGGCTCGAAGGGGACGAGGCCGCGCGCGCCTGGGCGGAGCTGCGTCCGGTCGCGGTGGTCTCCCTGGGCGAGGTCCAGCTCACCCCCGGCGGGGTGGAGATCCTCAAGCGCTCCGGGGCCAAGGCCGTGATCACCGTCGGCCCGCACCGGGTCGAGGGCGCGCACGCCCTGGTCATGGACCAGGGACGGGTGGGGCGGGTCGCCGTCGAGCACCTGGTGGAGCGGGGGCGGCGGCGGATCGGTGTGGTGATCCCGGAGGAGCCGGGCCTGGAGATGTTCTCGGGACCCCGCCTCGACGGCGCTCGGCAGGCGGTGGCTGGCACCGGCGCCACCGTCGTACCGCTGCCCCTGCGGTACGAGGAGGAGGCGGCGAACGCGCTCGCCGGACGCTGGCGGGAGCTGGGTCTGGACGCGGTGTTCGCCTACAACGACGAGTACGCGATGCTGCTCATGCGCGCGCTGCAGGACGCCGGGATCGAGGTCCCCGCCGAGACGGCCGTCGTGGGCTCCGACGACCTGCTGCTCGGGCGGCTGCTGCGGCCCCGGCTGACCACGGTCGAGATCGACATGGTCATCGGCCGGCACCTGGCCGAACTCGTCGACAGCGCGGTCCGCGACCCCGACGCCACCCCGGGCGCGCAGGAGCTCATGGCCTCGCGCGTCATTCCCCGGGAGTCCAGCTGACGTAGGGCCTCGCGGCGACGGTCCCGCCGGTCGCGGCGGGCGCCGTGGGGCGAAGCGGCTTAGCGTCGAAGCATGAGCACACTGCCGCGGCGTTACGAGATCCTGCTCGTCCCCGAGCACGTGGAGGACCGGGGCGGCGCGTCCGTGGAGGACAGCGCGGTCCGGTCGGCGGTCGTGGAGGCCACGGGCCGGACGGGCTCGTCGGGTTACCCGCGCTACGAGGGCCACGGCATCGCCGCCGACATCGACCCCGAGACCCGCACCGTCGAGGCGCTGCTGGTGGACGGTCGCGAACTGGACTACGGCCTGACCGCCCTGGTCCGGCCCGCGCCGGCGGCATGACCGGGTTCTTTCATCCCCCACGTATCGCCCCTCGGCACCGTTGACAGGAACCCATGCCGGGCGGAGACTCTGCGCGCACGTCAACGAAGGAAAATTCACCAGGCGAACGCACGGGTGGGCGGTCGGTCGAAGAGGACCGTCCCCAGGGCACGTGGGAGAGAACCGATGAGCATCCGCGACGTCTACATCGTCGACGCCGTCCGCACCCCGATCGGCAGGTTCGGAGGAGCGCTCTCCGCCGTCCGCCCCGACGACCTCGCCGCCCATGTGGTCAGGTCCCTCGTCGACCGCGTGCCCGCGCTCGACCCGGCCCGGATCGACGACGTCTACTTCGGCGACGCCAACGGCGCCGGCGAGGACAACCGCGACGTGGCCCGCATGGCCGTCCTGCTCGCGGGCCTGCCCACCTCCGTCCCCGGAGTGACCGTCAACCGGCTGTGCGGTTCCGGTCTGGAGGCCGTGATCCAGGCCGCGCGCGCCATCGCGGTCGGCGACGCGTCCGTGGCCGTCGCGGGCGGTGTCGAGTCGATGTCCCGCGCCCCCTGGGTCCTGCAGAAGCCCGAACGGGCCTTCCCGGCCGGCCACCAGCAGCTGCACTCCACGACCCTGGGCTGGCGCATGACCAACCCGCGCATGCCCGCCGACTGGACGGTCTCGCTCGGCGAGGGCGCGGAGCTCGTCGCCGACAAGCACGGCCTCACCCGCGAGCAGCAGGACGCGTTCGCCCTGGCCAGCCACCGGAAGGCGGCAGAGGCGTGGGGCAAGGGGCTGTACGACGGCGAGGTCGTGCCGTACCCGGGGGTGGAGCTGACCCGCGACGAGTGCATCCGCGACACCACGTCCATGGAGGCCCTCGCCAAGCTGAAGCCTTCTTTCCGGACCGAGGGCGGGACCGTCACGGCGGGCAACGCCTCGCCGCTCAACGACGGCGCCGCCGCCCTGCTCCTCGTGGACGAGGAGGGGCTGCGGGAGACGGGTCGCGAGCCGCTCGCCCGGATCCGCGCCTCGGCCGTCACCGGAATCGAGCCGCAGCTCTTCGGGCTCGGGCCCGTGGAGGCCGTACGGCGCGCCCTGGGCAAGGCGGGCCGCTCCTTCGCCGACCTGACGACCTTCGAGCTGAACGAGGCGTTCGCCGCCCAGTCCCTCGGCTGCCTCGCGGAGTGGCCGGAACTCGACCCGGAGATCGTCAACCCGCGGGGCGGCGCGATCGCGATCGGGCACCCGCTCGGCGCCTCCGGCGCACGGCTCGCGGGCGCGGTCGCCCACCAGTTGGCGGCGGCCGGTTCGGGAACGGGCCTCGCGGCCCTGTGCATCGGCGTCGGCCAGGGCCTGGCACTCGTCCTGGAGCGCTGAACCGACGGAGCGGGGGCGGTGGCCGACGGAGCGGGGGCGGTAGCCGACGGAGCGGGGCGGTGACCGACGGAGCGGGGGCGGTACGGGAGTTCCCGTACCGCCCCCGCCGGACGCTGCGGCAACGCGTGCCGCTCGCTCGCGCTACTGCTGCGCCTGCTGCTGCTTCGCGTCCTCGATGGACTTGCGCACCTCGTCCATGTCCAGCTTGCGCGCCTGCCCGATCACGTCCTCCAGGGCCGCCTCCGGCAGCGCCCCGGGCTGGGCGAACACGGCCACGTTGTCACGGACGATCATCAGCGTCGGGATCGAGCGGATCTCGAACGCGGCGGCCAGCTCCTGCTGCGCCTCGGTGTCCACCTTGGCGAAGACCAGGTCCTCGTGCCGCTCGGAAGCGGCCTCGAAGACGGGCGCGAACTGGCGGCACGGACCACACCAGGAAGCCCAGAAGTCGATCAGAACGAAGTCGTTGTCACTCACGATCTGGTCGAAGTTGTCCTTGGTGAGCTCGACAGTGCTCATGTTTTCTACCTCTCCGGGTCTCCTGGTGGGTGTCCTTCACGGTCCCCTGGGGACTCGCCCCGCACAACCGCGTATCGAGCCGCGCTATTCCGCGCCGCCCCACGCGCGCGTGGCCCCCGTTCCACGAGTGCACAGCGCGTGTCCCCAGCGTGCACGCCGCGCCTTCCCCTGTGGCCACGGCGCACACCTGCCACCAGACTGGGGCCCATGACACACGAGGTGGAGCACGAGTACGACGTGGTGGTCCTGGGCGCGGGGCCGGTGGGCGAGAACGTGGTGGACCGGGCCAGGGCGGCGGGCCTGAGCGTGGCCGTGGTGGAGAGCGAACTGGTCGGTGGCGAATGCTCGTACTGGGCCTGTATGCCCAGCAAGGCCCTGCTCCGTCCCGCCATCGCCCGCTCGGACGCCCGCAAGGTTCCCGGGCTGCGGCAGTTGGTCCAGGGACCGCTGGACGCGGCGGCGGTGCTCGCCCACCGCGACTACTACGTCTCCGACTGGAAGGACGACGGCGCCGTCGGCTGGCTCGAGTCCACCGGCGCCCGCCTCTTCCGGGGCCACGGCCGACTGAGCGGCGAGCGGAAGGTCGCCGTCGAAGGGCCCGAGGGCGACCGCCACCTCCTCACCGCCCGTCACGCCGTCGCCGTCTGCACCGGCAGCCGCGCCGCCCTGCCCGACCTCCCGGGGCTGACCGGCGCCCGGCCGTGGACCAGCCGCGAGGCGACCAGCTCCCACCACGTCCCGGAACGGCTCATCGTGGTCGGCGGGGGAGTGGTCGCCGCGGAGATGGCGACCGCGTGGCAGGCGCTCGGCTCCCGCGTGACGGTCCTGGTGCGCGGCAAGGGCCTGCTGCCCCGCATGGAGCCCTTCGTCGGCGACCACGTCGCCGACGCGCTCATCGAGGGCGGAGCCGACGTCCGTACGGGAGTGTCCGTCGCCGCCGTCGTGCGCGACGGGAGCACCGGCCCGGTCACCGTGGTCCTGGAGGGCGGCGACCGGGTCGAGGGCGACGAGGTCCTCTTCGCGACCGGGCGCAGCCCGCGCACCGAGGACATCGGCCTGGAGACCGTGGGCCTCGAGCCGGGATCCTGGCTCACGGTGGACGACACCCTCCGGGTGGAGGGCAGCGACTGGCTCTACGCCGTGGGAGACGTCAACCACCGGGCGTTGATGACCCATCAGGGCAAGTACCAGGCCCGGATCGCCGGCGCGGCCATCGTCGCCCGTGCCTCCGGAGCCTCGCTCCCCACGGACGGGCGCTGGGCCGCGCACACGGCCACCGCCGACCACGCCGCCGTACCGCAGGTCGTCTTCACCGACCCCGAGGCCGCGTCCGTCGGGCTCTCGCTCGCCGAGGCCGAACGCGCCGGGCACCGCGTGCGCGCCGTCGACCTGGACCTGACCGCGGTGTCGGGCGCCGGCCTGTACGCGGACGGCTACCGGGGCCGCGCGCGGATGGTCGTCGACCTGGACCGCGAGATCGTCCTGGGTGTCACCTTCGTCGGTCCCGGCATCGGCGAACTCATCCACTCCGCGACCGTCGCCGTCGTCGGAGAGGTCCCGATCGACCGGCTCTGGCACGCCGTTCCCTCCTATCCGACGCTGAGCGAGGCCTGGCTGCGGCTCCTCGAGGCGTACCGGGACGGTGCGGGGACCTCATGAGCCCCAGGGCCCCCGACCTCACCAACGAGTACGACGGTCCCTGCGCGGTCTGCGGGGATGTCGTACCGGCCGGGACGGGGGTCCTCCGGCACGGCCACGGCCCGTCGGACGGCTGGCAGGTCTTCCACGCGGGGCACGTGCCCGAGGAGAAGCCGCCGGACCGGCAGCACGTGCCGGGCTGGCACCACCGGCGTCTCCTGGCGGTGGACATCGTGTCCACCGGCTACCGGACGTCCGTGGACCGGATCCTCTCCGCCTCGGTGCGGGGCTCCGACGGGTACATCGGAGATTGGATCATGGATATTGGATCCGATCTCCCTTCTGCGGTCTCCGGCGGGGGCGCGGCACTGGACGCCGCCGTCGCACGTGCCCGCGCCGAAGGCGCCCCCGCGCCCGAGGCCCTCGACGACCTCGCGCGCGTCCTCGCCGACCACCTCGCGGCGCACGAGGTGCTCGTCGTCTGGTTCTCCCCGTACGTCCTGAGCACCCTGCACGCCGAACTCCTGCGGCACGCTCTGGCCCCGCTGACCGAGCGGCTCCCGCAGGGGGTCGCCCCTGTCTGCGACCCGCTGGTCCTGGACCGGCACACCGACCGCTACCGCTCGGGCCGCCGCTCGCTGCGCGCCGTCGCCGAGTGGTACGGCGTCCCGCACGCCCACCCCGGAGACGCCGCCTCCGACGCCGAGGCGGCTCTCGCCCTCGCCCAGGTGATCGCGGACTCGTACCCGGCCGTCGCCAAGCTGTCCCGCCCGGCGCTGCACACCGAGCAGATCCGCTGGTACGCCGACCAGACCCGCAGCCACCCCGACGCGCCGGACTGGCCCTTCACCGCGGCCGCTCCCGAACCGTGGGCGCCGCCGCAGCCCCCGGCCCGGCAGGGCGCCCCGGAGCCCCCACCGCACGCGTCCTGAGGCTCCTCAGTCGCGCGGCACCAGGAGCGCCGCCGCCGACCGGGCGGCGTCGAGGGCGGGGCGGGCTGCCGGACCGGTCTGCTCGCCGAGGACCACACGCGTACTCAGGCCGTCGAGGAGCGCGAGGAGTTCGGAGGCGCGCGCGGCCACGACGTCGGCTTCCATCGGGGCGAACCGGGACTGGCTCACGCCCTTGGCGAGCAGCGCCGTCAGATCCTCCTGCCAGCCCAGATCCAGCTCCCGCTGCGCCTCGCGCAAGGCCTCGTTCGCTGGTATGCGCGCCCAGAGCTCGATCCAGAGCATCCACCGAGGGTCGCGCGGACCGTGCGGCAGATAGAGCTTGAGGAAGAGGTCGAGCTTGCGCTCGGCGGTCAGTCGGCGGGCCAGCAGCGCACGGCGCTCCTCGGCGAGGGCGGCCTCGCTCCAGCGGAGCACGGCGAGGAGCAGCAGATCCTTGCTGCCGAAGTAGTAGAGGATGTGGCCGCCGCTCGTCCCCAGGCGCTCGGCCAGTGCCGACATGGTGAGCGCCGCGAGTCCGTCCTCGGCGATGGCCGCCATCGCCTCTTCGAGCATCCGCTCCTGGGTGATGTGCCCGTCGCGCCGTCGTGCTGCCCCAGCCACCCGCTCCGCCTCCGTCCCGGTCACCTGCAGGTCACGACTTTAACCGCAGAGGCCCGAGGTCTTGACGTGGCCGTCACCTCTCGCACATCTTGAATCCTGTTCTAAGTTCTAGAACGTCATTCAAAGTCTGGGAGTGGGCATGCTGCACCAGGACAGAGCACCGGCCACCGGCCGTGACCAGGGCGTCCACGGGGAGGTCCGCAAGGACGAGGTCTTCCAGGTGGAGGGCCACGGCATCGACCCGATCCCCGACGCCGAGCGCCACGGCAGCGCCAAGGACCTCTTCTGGCTCTGGTTCGGCTCCAATCTCACCTTCACCTACGTCATCAACGGCGCCCTCGCCGTCGCCTTCGGCCTCTCCTTCTGGCAGGCCACCGCCGTGGTCGTGATCGGCGGTCTCTCCTTCTTCGCGATCAGCGCCGCCGGACTCGGCGGCGTCCGCACCGGCACCGCCACCCTCGTCATCTCGCGCGCCGCCTTCGGCGTACGCGGCAACTGGCCCGCCGGACTGATCAACTGGATCGTCAGCATCGGCTACACCATCGTCAACACGGTCGTCGGCACCCTCGCCCTGGAGGCCTTCCTCGCCGACCTCGGCTGGGCCGGCGGCCACACGGCCCGCGCCCTCGCCCTGATCGTGACCCTCACCATGACCTTCGCCGTGGCGCTCTGGGGCCACGCCACGGTCCAGTTCGCCGAACGCTGGATGGCCTACGCCCTCGCCCTGGGCTTCGCCGCCCTGCTGGTCTTCGTCCTGCCCGGCGCCGACACGTCCGCCCCCGCCGCGGCCCCCGGCGTCTCCGCCTGGAGCCTCGCCCTCGTCGTCATGTTCGCGGGCCCCGTCTCGTACGTCCCGATGCCCGCCGACTACACCCGCTATCTGCCGCGCACCACCTCGCTCAAGGCCCTCACCTGGAGCGGTGCGCTCGGCGGGTTCCTCTCCTCCGTCGCCCTCGGCGTCGCCGGAGTCGCCGCCGCGACGCAGACCGACATGACCGACGCGGTGGTCGGCGCCGAAGCGCTGCTCCCCGGCTGGTTCCAGCCGCTCTTCCTCGCTCTGGTCCTGGGCGGATCCGTGACGAACTCGATCATCACGCTCTACTCCTCCAGCCTGAACCTTCAGGTCCTCGGCATCCCCTGGACCCGCGCCCGCGCCATCGTCGTCAGCGCCGCCGTCACCGCCGTCGGCTCGCTCGGCGCGCTGTTCCTCACCGACTTCACCACCTCGCTGCTCGCCTTCCTCTCCCTCCTGATCATCGTCTTCGCCCCCTGGGGCGGTGTCTTCCTCGCCGACATGGTCCTGCGCCGCTGCACGTACGACTCCGCCGCGCTGCACGCCGGCGAGCACGGCGCCTACTGGTACCGGGGCGGCTGGCACCCGGCCGGCCTCACCGCCCTCCTCGCGGGCATGGTCTTCGCCGCGCTGACCTGCGACTCCGAACTCTGGACCGGCCCTCTCGTCGCCCCGCTCGGCGGCGCGGACCTGACCCTGCTCGGCGCCGTCGTCTCCGCGCTCGTGTACGCCGTCCTCGCGCGCCGCACCGCCACCCCCGTACAGCCGTAACACCCCCGTCCAGCCCGTAACACCACGGAACAGCCGTAACACCCGTGTCAGGCACAGGAGTTCACCCCCTCATGAGCACCACCACCCCCGCCCCCACCGCCGACCTCGTCCTCACCGGGGCCAGGATCCACACCGTCGACCCCCACCTGCCCGAGGCCGAGGCGCTGGCGGTGCGCGACGGGCGCATCGTCTGGCTCGGGTCCGACGCAGACGCCGCACGCTGGACCGGCCCCGCCACGACGGTCCTCGACGCGGGCGGCCGCCTGGTCCTGCCCGGCTTCATCGATGCCCACAACCACGTACGGCTCGGCTCCGACGACGCCTGCGTCCAGCTCGCCGGCGCCCGCACCCTCGACGCGATCCACGAGCGGATCACCACCTGGCGGGCGGCCCACCCCGACGCCCCGTGGATCGAGGCCGAGGCCTTCGACTACTCCGCGATCCCCGGCGGCCGCATGCCCACCGCCGCCGACCTCGACCCGGTCACCGGCGACACCCCCGCCCTCGTCCTCAGCTACGACGTGCACACCGCCTGGCTCAACACCGCCGCCCTGAAGGTGCTCGACGTCACCCGCGACCGGACCGACCTGCCCTTCGGTACCGCCGTCACCGACCCCGGGACCGGTGAACCCACCGGATTCGTCAAGGACTTCGCCGTCAAGGGCCTTTCCCGCGCGGGCCACCGCGCCCTGCGGGAGCTCGGCGTGCCGTGGGCCTCGCAGGACCGGCAGTACGGCCGGCTCGCCACGTCCCTCGACGCCGCCGTCGGGTACGGCATCACCACGGTCGTCGAACCGCAGAACTCCCTCGACGACCTCGCCCTGTTCACCCGTGCCCGCGCCGAGGGGCGGCTCCGCTCCCGGATCGTCGCGGCCCTCTTCCACCCGCGCGGCACCACCGACGCCGAACTGGACGAGTTCGCCGCCGCGGCGAAGGAGTTCGCCGACGACCGGCTGCGGGTCGGCCCGCTCAAGCTGTACATCGACGACGTCGTCGAACCCCGCACGGCCGCGCTCCTGGAGCCGTACGCGGGCTGCGGCCACCACCGCGGCGACACCTTCTACCCGCCGGAGGAGTTCGCCGACCTCCTCACCGGCCTCGACGCGCGCGGCTTCCAGTGCTTCGTGCACGCCACCGGCGACCGCGGCATCCGTACGGTCCTCGACGCCGTCGCCCGCGCCCGCAGCGTCAACGGCCCGCGTGACGCCCGCCACCAGGTCGTCCACGTCGAGTGCCTCGACCCGGCCGACACCCCGCGCTTCGCCGCACTCGGGGTCGTCGCCTGCATGCAGCCCCGCCATGCCGCGCCCGACATCGCGGGACCCGGCCAGGACTGGGCCGAGAACATCGGCCCCGACCGCTGGCACAAGGCCTGGCCGCTGCGGAGCCTGCACGCCGCAGGCGCGGTCCTCGCCCTCTCCAGCGACTGGAACGTCGCCGAGATGGACCCCATGGTCGGCATCTACACCGCCGTCACCCGCCGCGCGCTGAACGGCGGGGGAGAGCCGTGGACGCCGGAGGAGACGATCGACGTCGCGACCGCCGTCGAGGGCTACACCATGGGGTCGGCGTACGCCAACTTCCTGGAGGAGGAGCGGGGCTCGCTCACGGTCGGCAAGCTCGCGGACTTCGTCGTCCTCTCCCGCGACATCCTCCGGATCGACCCGGAGGACATCCCCGGCACGGTGGCCGAGACCGTCGTGGTCGGCGGCGAGGTGGTCCACGCGCGCGTGACCGCCTGACACCGGCACGTACCGGCGGGCCCCCGTCGCCCGGGAGCCCGCCGGTACGGCTCCGGCGTCAGAGCCGGCCGAGGATCTTCTTCAGCTCGGTGATCTCGGCGGACTGGGTGCGGACGACGTCGTCGGCGAGCTTCCGTGCCGTGGCGTCGCGACCGTTCTTCCGCTCGGTCTCGGCCATCTCGACCGCCCCCTCGTGGTGGGCGATCATCAGCTCGGCGAACTTCCGGTCGAAGGCCTTGCCCTTCAGGGCCGCGAGTTCCTTCATGTCCTGCTCGGACATCATCCCGGCCATGGCGCCGCCGTCACCGGCACCCGCGTCGCCGCCGCCGTGACCGCCGTGGCCGCCGCTACCTCCGGACGCGCCGGCGCCCTCGGGAGCCTCGGGCTTGCCCCAGGCCTTGAGCCAGGACCTCATGGTCCGGATCTCGGGGTCCTGGGCCTTCTCGACATCGGCGACGATCTTCTTGATGCCGGCGTCCTCGGCCCGGCCGTCGGCGAGCGCGGCCATCTCCAGCGCCTGCTGGTGGTGCGGGATCATCGCCTGGGCGAACGCGACGTCGGCGTCGTTGAACGCGCCGGCGGTGCCGGTCGTGCCGGACGCGGCGGTCGCGGGCGTCTTCGCCGCGTCGCCGGAGTCGCTCCCGGCGCCGCAGCCGGCGAGCAGGAGAGCCGCGAGGGCGGCGGCGGTGACGGCGCCCGTGCGGGCGTAGCGGTTGTCGAAGGCAGACATGTCTGTGACACCTCGTGTGCTGTTGCGTACTGTCGGAAAGGCTGAATCAGGCTTCTGCGGGCAGCGCGAGGCGGCCCGCGGCGGCGATTCGGCCTAGATCCGCAGGACGGACAGCTGAGCGAGGTCGGGAGGTCTGGGCGGCGGGGCGTTCGGCCCCAGCGCGGCGACGAGCCGGCCGAGCAGTCGGACCAGCCAGTCGGGGCGTCGGTCGAGGACGGCGAGGACGACCCGGGCGAGGGCCCAGACACCGAGGACGGCGACGCAGAGCGTGGCCATGTCCCCGTGCGCACCGGATTCCTCGGAGGGGTCGGAGGCGTCGGCCCCGCCGTGGTGCGCGGGAGCGGAGGCGGAGGTCGCGTGGTCCGCCCCGGCTCCGGAGGCGGAGATCGCATGGTCCGCCCCGGACCCGGAGGAGCCCTCCGGGTGGCCGACGGCGTGCATCACGAAGACACCGAGGGCGAGCGCGACGACGAGCAGCAGGTGCGCCAAGGCGCCTGCCACTCTGAGGCCGCGTCGCCCCACTCGTCCCGTACGCACGTCCTGTACCTCCTGCGAGGGAGCCTACAGAACGTCCCCCGGGTTCACTCCGGAAGGTCGCCGCTCATCGCGGCGGCGAGCCGCAGATGCGGGGCGGCCTCGGCGTGGCGGCCCTGGCGCTCCAGGGTGCGGCCGAGCATCAGCCGGGCGTACTGCTCCACCGGGTCGCGGTCGAGGACGGCACGGAGCTCGGTCTCGGCGCGGGACAGCTGGGCGGAGTGGTAGTAGGCCCGGGCGAGCAGCAGGCGCTGGGCGTTCTGCTCCGGGTGCTCGGCGACCAGGCCGCGCAGGATGCGGGCGGCGGTCAGGTACTCCTTGGACTCGAAGAAGAACTGGGCACGGTCCCAGCGCTCGCCGGCCGTACCGAACTCGTAGTACGTGTCGTTCACTTGCTCTCCCTCGTAGCGTCTCTACCCTGCCACCCGAAGGGGCGGCACTCGGCTCAACGCCTCAGGTTAGTTGAACATTCCACTACTGTTTCCGGGTGGAGACACACCCACCTCGTCCCCCGACAGGAATAGGTTGAGTGTCATGAGCAATCTTGATCGTCAGGCCGCCCTCACCGTATGCGGCGGCCGCGGCTTCGTCGTCGCCGAGCCGGTCCGGGAACTCCTCAGCCCCCGTCACGTCCAGCTCGGCGAGTCGACCGAGGTCCGCCGCCTGCTCCCCAACCTCGGCCGCCGGATGGTCGGCGCCTGGGCCTTCGTCGACCACTACGGCCCCGACGACATCGCGGACGAGCCCGGGATGCAGGTGCCGCCCCACCCGCACATGGGGCTCCAGACCGTGAGCTGGCTCCACGAGGGCGAGGTCCTGCACCGTGACAGCACGGGCAGCCTGGAGACGATCCGCCCGCGCGAGCTGGGTCTGATGACCTCGGGCCGGGCGATCTCCCACTCCGAGGAGAGCCCGAAGTCCCACGCCCGCTTCCTCCACGGAGCCCAGCTCTGGGTAGCGCTCCCGGACGCCCACCGGCATGTCGAGCCGCACTTCCAGCACCACGCGAACCTCCCGCAGGTCACCGCCGCCGGCCTCACCGCCACGGTCATCCTCGGCGAACTCGACGGCGCGGAGTCGCCCGGCACGACGTACACCCCGCTGATCGGTGCGGATCTCGCCCTGACGGCGGGCGCGGAGACGCGGCTCCCGCTGGACCCGGACTTCGAGTACGCGGTCCTGTCGATGTCGGGCGAGGCTCATGTCGACGGCGTCCCGGTCCTCCCGGGCTCCATGCTCTACCTCGGCTGCGGCCGCCGCGAACTCCCCCTCCGCGCGATCTCCGACGCGGGCCTGATGCTCCTGGGCGGCGAGCCGTTCGAGGAGGAGATCGTCATGTTCTGGAACTGGATCGGCCGGTCCCAGCAGGACATCGAGGAAGCCCGTGAGGCCTGGACGAACGGCACACGCTTCGGCGAGGTGAAGGGCTACGACGGCGCCCCGCTCCCGGCCCCGGAACTCCCGGCGACGCCGCTGAAGCCGCGAGGAAGGGTGCGCTGAGCAGGTCTGATGCGGCCCGCCGACGAGGGTCGGGCCGGCTACGTCCCCCTCCGCTTCCGGTACGCGGCGGCAGGGCGACGCGGCCGTGACGGGCCGGCCGATCAGCGGCGAGGATGGTCCTGCTGCGGATCGGGCGCAGCCCTGCGCGGACGGAGCCGCTGCCTGCGGCACGGCTTCGGCGCGCAGAACCCATTCACGACAACAGCAAGGTGGACAGGGTGCCCCAGCAAGTTCAAGCAGTGATCGCACCGGGCAAGAACGAGCCTGTCAGGGTGGAGACGATCATCGTTCCGGACCCCGGCCCCGGCGAGGCGGTGGTGAAGATCCAGGCGTGCGGGGTGTGCCACACCGATCTCCACTACAAACAGGGCGGCATCAACGACGACTTCCCGTTCCTCCTCGGCCACGAGGCCGCGGGCGTCGTGGAGTCCGTCGGTGAGGGCGTCACCGACGTCGTTCCCGGGGACTTCGTGATTCTCAACTGGCGTGCGGTGTGCGGCCAGTGCCGTGCGTGTCTGCGCGGCCGTCCCTGGTACTGCTTCGACACGCACAACGCCGAGCAGAAGATGACCCTGCTGGACGGCACCGAGCTGACTCCGGCCCTGGGCATCGGCGCCTTCGCCGAGAAGACCCTCGTGGCCGCGGGCCAGTGCACCAAGGTCGACGTCGGGGTCTCCCCGGCCGTCGCCGGCCTTCTCGGCTGCGGTGTGATGGCAGGTATCGGCGCCGCCCTCAACACCGGCCAGGTCGGCCGAGGAGACTCCGTCGCCGTCATCGGCTGCGGCGGCGTCGGTGACGCCGCGATCGCCGGGGCCCGGCTGGCGGGCGCGGCGAAGATCATCGGGGTGGACATCGACGACCGCAAGCTGGAGATCGCCAAGACGATGGGCGCCACCCACACCGTCAACTCCCGTTCCACGGACCCCGTCGAGGCGATCCGCGCCCTCACCGGCGGCCATGGTGCCGATGTCGTCATCGATGCGGTCGGCCGCCCCGAGACGTATCAGCAGGCGTTCTACGCCCGCGATCTGGCCGGCACGGTCGTCCTGGTCGGTGTCCCCACCCCGGACATGAAGCTGGACCTTCCGCTCCTGGACGTCTTCGGCCGCGGCGGCGCGCTGAAGTCCTCCTGGTACGGCGACTGCCTCCCCTCCCGTGACTTCCCGATGCTCATCGACCTGCACCAGCAGGGCCGCCTCGACCTCGCGGCCTTCGTCAGCGAGACCATCGGCCTCGGCGACATCGAGCAGGCGTTCAACCGGATGCACGAGGGCGACGTCCTGCGCTCGGTGGTGGTCTTCTGATGGTGACCCGCATCGACCGACTCGTCACTTCCGGCACCTTCGCCCTCGACGGTGGTGAGTGGAACGTCGACAACAACGTCTGGATCGTCGGCGACGACACCGAGGCCGTCGTCATCGACGCCGCCCACGACGCCGACGCCATCGAGGCCGCGCTCGGCGGACGTCGGCTGCGTGCCATCATCTCCACCCACGCGCATAACGACCACGTCGACAACGCCCCCGCCCTGGCCGAAGCCACCGCCGCGCCCATCCTGTTGCACCGCGACGACCTGCCGCTGTGGCAGCAGACCCACCCGGACCGGCTACCCGACGACCACCTCGAGGACGGCCGGACGGTGGAGATCGCCGGAGTCTCCCTCCACGTGCTCCACACCCCCGGTCACACCCCCGGCTCGGTCTGCCTGTACGCCCCGGCACTGAACACCGTCTTCACCGGCGACACTCTCTTCCAAGGCGGCCCCGGCGCCACCGGACGGTCCTTCTCCCACTTCCCGACCATCATCGACTCCATCCGGCACAAGCTGCTCACTCTCCCGCCGGACACAGTCGTACGCACCGGTCACGGCGACACCACCACCATCGGCGATGAGAGCCCGCACCTGGACGACTGGATCACCCGCGGTCACTGACCGCGCAGCCACCCTCTGCGCCGAGGACCTGCGGATCCCAGCCCGCGGCTCACGTGCGCACAACTGCCCTCTCCCCGCTGCGCATTGTCCTGCGAGGAGGGGGCGGCCGGCTCTCCGCGTGGCGCAGTGCCTCTGACGGCATGTCGGCCGGGAGTCGTTCTCATGACTGTCCGGGCCCATCGAGGCGTTCCGTGGGACCGGCGAAGGAGAGGAAGAGCGTCCTCTTGGTGAGCAGCCAGGTGTCGTCCACCTTGCGGAACGTGTCTTCGTAGTGCCCCACTTGAATCGGCGCCCGCGGTGCTACGAGGCCCTCGCTGTAGCCGTCGACACGGTAGGTGGTGAAGTACGTGGTGGCGGAGGCGGCGTCCGCCGAGGTCACGGTGACCAGGATGTTGGTGCATATACGGCGTGACAGTCGGTCTGCGGGCCGGTTGCCGAAGTAGCTGCGCAGCGCGTCGTGACCCGTGATGCGGCGGTCGCCGGCGGGCCATTCCCAGGTGCCGTCCTGCGTGAAGAGGTCGGCCACCGAACCCGGGTCCCCGAGGTCGAGCCGGTGCACGAACTCGACGACCAGCCGCTCACAGGCCCGCTCCGCGAGCAGGCGCTCCAAGGGATCATGAGTTTCACCATTCATGATCAACTCATATCAGGTCGCCCCTTGCTGAGGCAGCTTCACGAGCCGTAACTCGAAGTGGTCGGTCCACAGAACCTGAGCCAGCACCCGGGAACGGGCAGCAGATGTTCACCACTTCGGGAGGAGGAACAGGACGCCGGGGATTCGAGCATTGAGCGAAACGCCACGGCGGGGCAGATGCTGTTCCCGCAGCAGACGAGAAACCTGTTGGCTCGCCCGCTGGCGAGCTGCGAGGATGCGTCTGTTTGCTACGCGGAGGGCATTTGTTCGTTTTCCTGTGTGCGGGCTGCGGCGCCGAGTTGACCACCCCGCTGTCCCAGGTCTCACTTCCAGTCCACGCCCGTCAGACGTACGGGAACGGGGCCCAGCTTCCGGTGCTCATGCGGTCCGGGACGTTCGCCGTGGACCCGGACCCCTGGGGAGGACCCTGGCGGAAGTGGGACGAGATCGATCCGGGCGAGGCTGAGGCACGCGGCATCTACGCGCGGGTCTACGCCCTGTCCGACGGCACGCCCGGGGCGAGTGTCATCGCACCCGGCGATGCCCGTGGAACCCGGCTGATTCCTGAGAAGCGCGGTGGTTCCTGCTGCGGCCTCGACGGAGCCGACGGGCTCAACATGGCCTGCGAGACGTGCGACCTCCCCGTCGCGACCAGGGTCGACGACTGCTCGCTCTGGCAGCAGGTGCGACTCAGCTCGGACGCCGTGCAGCGCGTCCCCGTCGACGGAATCCCTGCTACGCCCCTCTCCTGGGCGGAGCTGGTAGATACGTGGGAGAAAGTGCCCCCGTTCGAGCCGATCGCCACGTGGGGAGGACGGTTGGGGTCGGACCACTACTGGTCGTGGAGCCCGCAGTGGGAGGCGGCAGCCGGCCAGGCGCTCGCCCACCTGCTGGTTGCCTCCCAGGGGCAGCCTGTCAGGGTTCCAGGCGGTCTGACTGCGGACGTGTTCCAACGCGCGCTTGACGCCCTGCTGCCGGCAGGCCTCGCGGAGCGGCGCGCCGTCCTGGCCGGACCGGGACAGCCCTCCCCGGACGCGGGCGTCGACATCCTCCTCGTACCGGTCCACCCGCAGACAGGTCAGTCCTGGACTCCCGCCGGCCCGACGGCGTCGGCATACCCCGTGCCCCTGCCGCTGGGGGTGTGGCTGTGGCTGGTCTCTCCCCAGCCGTACCTGCCGGTTCCCGCGTCAGGCCGCATACCCCGGGACGTACACCGCGACGATCCGCTCCCGCCGCTCCCCACCTACTCGTTCCGAGCCGACCGGGGAACCTTCCAGCACACTTTGGTCCGGCTGCCGGCCGTGCGCAGCCCGTGGCTGCGAACGATCCACGAGAACCTCACACAGGGTCCCTCGACCGACCTCTTCTAGTACTTGATACTCCAGCCGTAGGTCGTGATCTTGTTGCTGGAGCGGGGCCGAGAGGGGGCACGCCGTCATCGACGCGATCGAGCTGGGCAGCAGAGGTGTCCGCTACTCGTCGAGTCCTCCGAGACGACGGGCATCTTTGATCTCGTGGAGTCTGGCAGCCGTCATCGGGGTCCACTCTCGGCTCTGTCCAGCGGCATGGAGGGCTTCACCAACCTCGCTGAGCTTCGCGGCGGACAAGACGCCCGCCCGCTCGATCAGGTCGTCCCGGGCCACGGTGGTCAGCCATGTGCAAGGGGTAAGCCCCGGACGCGGGAACGCGAACCTCAACACGCCCTCGAAGGGCAGTCCTTCCAGGGTCCCCACCATCACTTCAATGCCGAGGCCGCTGATGTCGATGCCCGCTGGAGTGACGACCTGCATCGCCTGGAACCCGGATGGCTCGTCGTCCGAGAGCAGCACGACGGGGCGTCGCTCGTCGAAGTCGACCCACCAGACTTCGCCGCGTTGCATGTGTCCTCCTGGCACGAGACGGCGGGCGAACGCTACGTGCCCCGATTGGGACACGGAAGATGCGGCCCCGTCTTCACACGTCGTGACCGAGGGGGTGGTGATGACGGGTGCGGCCACTGGTGATCATCGGTGTGTGAAGACTGAAGACCATGCGGCGGCCGCGGGTCACAGCGTAGACCCTGCCCGCCGGCATGAGGCGTTCGAGGTCCCGACGGAGCCGGACAGCGGGCTGCTTCGCGCGGGTTGAACCCCGGCGTCGGGTGGGGGACTTGGTGCTGGGGCTGCTGCCGGATCTGCCGCGCAAGAACTGCTGGAGCGTCGCCGTGTGGGCCGGTGAGGCCACTCCGGACGGCATGCAGCACCTGCTCGGCCGGGCCGAGTGGGATGCCGACAAGGTGTCTACCTGGCTGCCTCAGACTGCTCAGGGCCGCTTCCATACAAGCGTGTAGCGCCAGAACAGACGTCGCCGCAGCCTCGCCCCAGGGAGGATGTCCATGGCTTCACGGACGATGTCGTCAAAGGTCATGCTCGCCGAGCGAGTGGGGGCCGTCATGGCGACGGGGCGTGGTGAGGGGCGCCCCTTGTTCTTCAGCCAGCCCATGGCAGCGTTGGCCGGAACGGAGACAATTCCGAGCAGGTGGTCCACAGGGGTCTGTGCGCGGGACAGGCCGACGATCACCAAGGTCCCTCCTGGGGCCGTATGGCGGCGGAATCGGGTGAGTGCCTCGGCGAACGGCATGTGGTGGATCGCGGCGACGCACGTGATCACGTCGTACGAGCCGTCGGGGAACTCGGCTGCCGCATCCGCAACGCCGAAGGTCACGGGTAGCGCGGCAGGAGTCAGGCTCTGAGCCAGAGCGGTGATGGCCGGATCGACATCCACTGCCCTCACGGCGTCCGCTCGTCCAGCCAGAAGCCTCGCGAGATCACCGCTGCCGGAACCCACGTCCAGGGCGGATGCGAAGCGCCTCGGCAGCTGACGCAGGATCCAGCGGTGGTAGTGAGCGTTGTGGTCCCACGGATAGGCGGCGTTGAACCGGTCGAGAGCATGTAGGACGCGAGGAGAAAGGATCTTCATCGCCCCAGTTCATCAACTCACGGCGGCGTGCACACCCCCGTTCCGGAACCCGGATCACCCGCTACCGGACTGTCGGAGCCCATGATGCCGCGGAGTCCGGCGCGCTTGAGTCCGGCGACAGTGGCCGCCGGGCCGTATCCGGACGAGAAGCTAGGGACTGTCCATGGCTACGCCGATGCTCCGGCGCATGGTGCGGCGCATCTCCGTGAGCTGCTCCCAGAGCCCCATGACCTGGTGGTGCGCTTCGTCGAGCGACTCGTCGTCCTCCGAGTGGGGCGGTGGCTCACTGTCCAGACGCTTGAGAACTCCGTAGATGTGGTTGAGCCTGCGGTGCACGCCGTCGACGACGTCGAGCACGTCGTCCGGAATCCGCATCTGTGCCTCGGAGTAGCGCGCCCTGTGCTCGCGCCGTGCATCGTCCAGACGAGATCTCACGTCGTCCGTGACACGGCCGGTCCGAAGGGCGTGCCAGAAGTGGTTGAGTTCGGACTGATAGTCGAGTGACGCCGTGTTCAGTCCGACGTAGCAAGACCGAACAGCCTCAGCCGATGCGCGTTCGGTCTCGTGCCGCCGCTCCTCGGCGCGCTGCCGTGCGGACCGATCCAGTTCCAGGGCCTTGGCCTTCGCGGCGAGCCGCTGTGTCATCAGTGCTGATGCGAGCGTTCCGACGATCCCCAGAAACGCGATCACCAGGGGCACCACCGTGGTGCTCATCCGGATACCGCCTCCCTGGTCCGCGCCGTTCCCAGTGTGGCGGCGTTTCCCCGCAATGTCCTGGAGCCATCGCGCCCAGGTCCTCCTTCTCGCCTACATGTGCGCAACGCGCCCGCACCGGCGCCGACGGCCGGTACCGGCCGCCGAGTGAGGACCGGGGGGCCTGACGCCGTTCCACCTCCTGGGGAGTGAGGTACCGCCACCGCCCCCGTACGAGTGAGGTCGCACTGCACGACGACGGGATCTACGATGACGACAACGGGGCTTCCACGAGCCCAATGACGGCCCCGGCACGACCGATTGACGGATGAGGTGGCCATGGCCACGCAGCCCGCGCACCCGGCACAGCCGGCGCGCCATGAGCCGCTGCCGGACACGACCGTCCCGCACCTGCCCCGGCGCTGGTGTCGCCGGTGCGGGGCCGTCCTGCGTGACCCCGTCTCGCGTCAGCGGCTCCTGGGCCCGGAGTGCGATCCCGAGCGGCGCATCGGACACCGGCGGCACGACGTCGACCAGGACCCGCTCCCGGGCCTGTAGCGGAGCGGCGCATGCCGAGCTGGATTCGCACCACTCCGCCACCGCGGGAGCGGTCAACGTCCTGGACCGGACCGCGGTGCCAGGCCCCGGGCCCGGCGTGACCCGGACGAACGGCCATAGGCCGGAGACCGCCTAGAGCGTCTCGCTGGCCGAGTCGATGAGGCGGCGGCGGGCGGTCTTCACGGCGGGGGTCAGCGCGGCGGCGGCGCCGACGGCGGTCGCCGCGGCGACCAGGGTCAGCAGGACCAGAGGGGACGGGACGTGGGCGATGCCCGCACCGATGCCGCTGGAGCGGCCCTCCTCGTCGACGAGCCACCGTCCGATCGCCGCTCCGGCCGCGGTGCCGACGACGGCGGCGGCCAGGGTCGTGAGGGCGGCGGCGGTCACGATGACCGCGCCGATCTGGCGAGGGGTCAGGCCGATGGCCTTCATGGCCAGGAGGTCGCGCACCCGGGCGCGTACGCCGGAGCTGATCAGCGTGAGCAGTTCGACGAGGGCGATGAAACCGAGGACGGCGATGAGCGCCGCGATGACGCCCCGGGGGGTGTCGAGGCGGTCAGCGGGCGTCGGCGTCTCCCGGATCTCCAGGGGGCCGTCCACCGACCCGGCGACGGCGGCCGCCACCTGCTTGGGATCGGCCCCAGGCCGCAGGACGAGCGCGTGGAAGCGCGCCTGCATCGACGCGTCGCCGTCGCGGAGGCTGTCGAGCGAGGTGGAGATCACCCGGCCGCCCTGCTCGGGTTCGACGCTGCGGCCCACGACGTGAAGGATCTGCGGGCGGCCCTCGACCGTCATCCGCACCCACTCCCCGACGCGTACGCCGAGCAGGTCGAGGAGACCCTGCCCCGCGACCGCCTCGTCCGGGCCGGTCGGCGCCCGGCCCTCGACGACGCTGTGCGGGTACGGCCGCTCCCGGGTGCCGAGGCCGCGCAAGGTGATCGTCCCGGTCTGCCCGGGGACCAGCGCGACGAACTCCGCGCCGGGGAAGCCGGCCTCGACCCCCGGGACCGCGGCCAGCGCGCGGGCGAGCGCCGGGTCGTCGGCCGGGCCGGGTGCGTCGGCCCGTACGGTCAGGGCGGCGGCGCGGCCCATCCGGGCCGGGTCACTGCCGAACTGGTCGAGGGTCGACCAGGCGACCAGGGCCACGGTCATCAGGGCGACGGGCAGGGCGAGCCGGGATATGGGCACCAGGCTGCGCCCGCGGCCGGAGAACGCCGAGCGCCAGCCGAGGACGAGGGCGGGGGACAGGCGCAGGGCGATGGCCCGGCGGCCGAGCCGGGTGAGCGGGGCGGCGGTGAGCAGTGCCGACCTGGCGGCGGGGACGGGCGGTACCCGGCCGGCCCGCCAGGCGGCGAGCCCGGTGGCCGTGCCGATGAGCAGGACGGCGGCGACGGGCAGTCCGGCCACGATCGCCCGGTGCCCGGGCAGTTCGGGCCAGAGGACCACCGCCTCGCCGATCCTGCCCGGGATCCACCGGCCGACCGTCAGGATCGCGACCGTGCCGAGCCCGGCACCGAGCACGGCGAAGCCCAGATGCTGGACGAGGAACCCCCGCGTCACCTGGCCGGGGGTGAAGCCGATGGCCTTCAGGACCGCGATGTCCTTGAGCTGCCCCCGCACGCGGGCCCTGACCGCGCCCGAGATGGCGACCGCGGCCGCGAAGAGCGCGGCGAGTCCGAACGCGGCGAACATCTGGCCGAGCAGCCGGTCGTCGCCGCCCACATCGGCCTTGGCCTCCTGCCAGTTCGTCACCCGGTCGACCCGGTGCGCGCCCAGCAGGGTCACGGCGCGCTGGACCACGTAGTCGGTGTCGTCCGGGTCCTTGAGCCGCAGCCCGACGCTCTGTCCCGTACCGGTCGTGGCCACGCGGTCGAGCGCTCCGGGCAGCACCCAGGCGACGCCCGTGCCCTGGCCCGCCCGGTAGAGGGGTTCGGCGCTCTCCGCGACGCCCGCGACCCGCAGCGAGAGCGGCGCGCCGTCCGCGCCCGTGACGGTCACGGTCTCACCGGGATCGGCCCACAGGGCCCGCGCAAGCGCGCTCTCCAGGACGATCCCGCCCGGGCGGCCGTCGGGCGACGGCGGTTCCAGCCAGCCTCCCTCGGTGACGAGCGGGCGGGCCACCGCGGGCGGCTGAGGTCCGGCGCCCCGCAGGACGACCCGGGCCCGCGCGCCGGCCACCTCGACGGTCGCCTCGGCCGTACGGAACGGTCCTGACACCGCGGCGACCTCGTCCAGCGCGGCGAGCGAGGCGGTCGAGGACGCGTCCAGGTCACCCCGGGTGTGCAGCCAGACGTGGGCGCCCTCGGACTGGTTGAAGACCCGCTGCCAGGGATTCACGGCATAGCTGAGGAGCGCCCCGGACAGCAGGAGCGAGACGATCACGCCGGCGCTGGCGAGCACCACGAACAGGGCCTCGCCCCGATGGGCCCGCAGGTCGGAGTGAGCCCACCGCAGAATGGCCCGCACGACGCCCCGCCTCAGTCTCTCAGTTCGAGCACGCCGGAGACTCCCGGCCGTGCCGTGCCGCCGTCGCCGAGGGCCGCGTCGTCGGCGATCTGCCCGTCGAAGAAGCTGATGACCCGGTCGGCGGCGCTGGCCATCCGGGCGTCGTGGGTGACCATGAGGATGCTCTGGCCGCGCGCGTGGCAGCGGGAGAGCAGCCGGGCGACATCGCGGGTCCCCTTGCTGTCGAGGCTTCCCGCGGGCTCGTCGGCGAGCAGCAGCGCCGGGTTGTTGACCAGGGCGCGGGCCAGCGCGACCCGCTGCTGTTCGCCGCCGGACAGCTCGCCCGGCATCGACCGCTCGCGGCCTTCGAGCCCCAGCTCCTCCAGGAGCTCGGCCCGGCTCTTGCGCGCCGCCCGCGGCGACACCCCGGCGAGGAGGGCCGGCAGTTCGATGTTGTCGGCGACGGTCAGGTTGGAGACCAGGTTGAAGAACTGGAAGACGATGCCGATGTGGCGGCGCCGCAGCATCGCCCAGCGGGCCTCCGAGTACCCGTCGACCTGCTTCCCGTCCAACCACAGGCGCCCGCTGTCCGGCCGTTCGAGACCGCCCACGAGGTGCAGCAGGGTGGACTTCCCGGCCCCGGACGGACCGGTGATCGCGACGAACTCACCCGGCCGCACGGTCAGGTCCACGCCTCGTACCGCCTGGACAGGGGCGCTGTCGCCGTGGTGGGTCTTGGTCAGACCCTCGGCGTGCACGATCGTGTCCTGTGGGGGCGCCGCAACGGGACCTCCGCTCATTCCAGCTCCTCCTGACAGCGCTCCAGCCAGTCGAGGTCGGCCTGCAGGTGCAGCATGGCTCCCTCGATCAGGAGTTGGGCGATCTTGTTGTCGCGGTCCTCGGCGGCGGCGAGCTTGGAGAGGCTGCGCATCATGTTCAGGTGCTGGCGCCGCTGCTTGTTGATCAAGGTGATCGGGTCGGCGAATCCGGAGAGCGGGGCCAGCGCGAGCTTCATGAAGAACTCGTCGCGCACTCTCGGTTCGTCGGCGGTCTCCTCGAACCAGGCGGCCACGGCTTCCCGCCCCGCATCCGTCAACTCGTACGTCCGCTTGTTGGGGCGGCCGGACTGTTCGACATCCTCACCCTTGATCAGGCCGCTCTTCTCCAGCCGCCCGAGCGTCACATAGACCTGGCCGACGTTCGGCTGAGGGTAGGCGGAGCCGAGGAGTTGTTCAAGGCCCTGCTTGAGCTCGTAACCGTGGGCTGGGCCCCGGGTGAGGAGTGCCAGCAGCTGCTGCCGCACACGCTCCCCCTTCTCTGTCGTTCCGGAACCCGATGCCGGACCTGAGACCGGTGGACCAGGCGGCGGCCAAGTGACCAGTATCCCCGATTCCCCGGACTCGACATATGCCACGATGGTCCACGTCGCGTCCGGGACCACGTGCAGGAGGAGCCCATGGGGTGGATGCGGGCCGTGCGGAGGGGCATTCTCGCGGCGGCGATCGTTCTGGCCGGATACACCGGCGTCGCGCAGGGTGCCGGTGAGCCGACGGCCGGTGACCGGGGGCCGCTGACCTTCGTCACGGCGGGGGACCTCACCCGCTACCTCGGGCCGCTGGTCGACGACTGGAACCGTGAGCATCCGGGCGAGCGGGTCACCCTCGTCGAACTGCCGGACTCGGCGGACGAGACCAGGGCCCAGATGCTCAGCGAACTCCGCTCCGGCAGCAGCCGCTTCGACGTGCTCAACCTCGACGTGGCCTGGACCTCGGAGTTCGCCGCGGCCGGGCTGATCGCCCCGCTGGACCGCGACCGGTTCGAGCTGGACGCCTTTCTGCGCCCGGTGGTCGACACGGCCACCTTCGAAGGGCGGTTGTACGCCGTCCCGTACGTGACCAACGCCGGGCTGCTGTACTACCGCAAGGACGTGCTGGACGCGGCCGGCGAGAAGCCGCCGACGACCTGGGCGGAGCTCGCCGGCCAGGCGCGCACGCTCGCTCCGCGCCACGGCCTGGAGGGGTACGCGGGCCAGTTCCTGCCCTACGAGGGGCTGACCGTGAACGTGACCGAGGCGATCCAGTCCGCGGGCGGGACCGTCCTGCGCGACGACGGCACGCGGGTCGCGGTCGACTCGGACGCGGCGCGGGCGGGTCTGGCCTTCCTGGCCGGCGGCCTGCGCGAGGGCTGGATCCCGGCGGAGGCCCTGAGCTACAAGGAGGAGGAGTCCCGCGCCGCCTTCGAGGAGGGCCGCCTGCTCTTCCTGCGGAACTGGCCGTACGTCTACTCGGACGCCAACGGTCCCGGATCGAAGGTCGCGGGACGCTTCGGCGCCGTGCCGCTGCCCGGTCTCGACGGGCTGGGCACGAGCGTTCTGGGCGGATCGAACCTCGCGGTGTCCGCCCGCTCGAAGAGCGCCGCCACGGCCGCCGACTTCATCGCGTACCTGACGAGCGAGCGGGTGCAGCGCCAGGTCCTCACCCGAGGTGCGCTGCCGCCCGTGCGGGCCTCGCTCTACGACGACCCCGACCTCGTCGCCTCCCATCCCTACCTCCCGATCCTCCGGCAGAGCGTCCTCGCCGCCGTGCCCCGCCCGAAGAGCGCGCGGTACGACCAGGTCAGCCTGGTGGTCCAGGCGGTCGGTCAGGACGTGCTGGCGCTCCGCGAGACTCCCGAGGAAGCCGTGCGGCGACTGACGCGTGAGCTGGGCGCCATCTCGGGCGGCTCGTGAGATTGATGCGCTCCTTCCTGGGCCACTACTTGCTTGTTGGGTAGTGGCTTTCCCTTTTGCCCGAACAGCATGCCCCATCAGGCTTCCGTACAAGCAAGTTCTGCAGCGTCGTTGACATCCTGCCGTCACAGCTACTTAACATGAATGCATAGCAGAGGCCCGTTCGGGTGCTCTCGCCTTCACTGCAGACAGGTCGACGCGAGATGCTCAGCACGCTTGCGGCCGATACCGGCCGCCCTCCCCACCCCCGCTCCGCCACCGCCCCCTGGTGGCGGGACGCGGTGATCTACCAGGTCTACGTCCGCAGCTTCCTCGACAGCACGGGGGACGGTGTCGGAGACCTCGCCGGAGTCCGCGCCGGGCTCCCGTACCTGCGGAAGCTGGGCGTCGACGGCATCTGGCTGAGCCCGTTCTATCCCTCGCCCCAGCACGATCACGGGTACGACGTCGCGGACTACCAGGGCGTCGACCCCGTCTACGGCGACCTCGCCGAGTTCGAGCGCCTGGTCACCCAGGCCCACCGGCTCGGGCTCAAGCTGCTGATCGACATCGTTCCCAACCACTGCTCCGCCGAGCACCGTTGGTTCCGCGAGGCCCTGGCCGACGGACCGGGGAGCCCGGCCAGGTCGCGGTTCCACTTCGCCCCCGGGCGCGGGCCGAACGGGGACCTGCCGCCGAACAACTGGCACGCCATGTTCGGCGGTCCCGCCTGGAGCCGCGTCAGGGAACCCGACGGCAGGCCGGGGGAGTGGTACCTCCACCTCTTCACCCCGGAACAGCCCGACCTCAACTGGCGCGACCCCCGGGTCGGCGACCACTTCGAGCAGGTGCTGCGCTTCTGGCTCGACCGTGGCGTGGACGGCTTCCGTATCGACGTGGCCGCCGGGCTCTTCAAGCACCCCGAACTCCCGGACTCCGACGACCCCACGGCGGACGAGCGCACCCGTGACTCGGTCAACCCGCTGGCCTGGAACCAGCCGGAGGTCCACGAGGTGTGGCGCCGCTGGCGCGCGATCTGCGAGGAGTACACCGCGCGCGACGGCGTCGAGCGCCTCCTCGTGGGCGAGGTGTCCGTGCCGACCGCGCGCGAACACGCCCTGTACGTACGGCCGGACGAGCTGCACCAGGCGTTCTTCTTCGACCTGCTCAGCGCCCCCTGGGACGCCACGGCCTTCCGGAGCGTCATCGACGAGGCCCTGCGGGACATCGCCGGTACGGGCTCCACGGTCACCTGGGTCCTCAACAACCACGACCAGGTCCGCACCGTGACCCGCTACGCAGGCGGCCCGGGTGGAGAGCACGTGGGCTCCGCGCGAGCCCGGGCGGCGGCGCTCCTCATGCTGGCGCTGCCGGGCGCGGCCTACGTCTACCAGGGCGAGGAGCTCGGTCTCCCCGAGGTGCTCGACCTGCCCGACGACGTCCTGACCGACCCGATCTTCCACCGCACGGGAAGCCGCGCCCGGATCAGGGACGGCTGCCGTGTCCCGCTGCCCTGGTCCGGCCAGGCGTCCCCGTTCGGGTTCAGCGAAGGGGCGGCCGGCGCCCGCCCCTGGCTGCCGCAGCCGGAGTGGTTCGCCGAGTACGCCACCGACCGTGCCCTCGCCGACACCCGCTCTTTCTGGCACCTCTACCGCGAAGGGCTCCAACTCCGGCGTGAACTACCGCAGTTGGGGGAAGGAGAGCTGCGCTGGTTGGAGGCGCCGCCGCAGGTGCTCGCCATGGCGCGCGGTGACGGTCTGGTCTGCGCCGTGAACTTCGGCTCCGAGACCGTCCCCGCCCCGGTGCCCGGCGCGCCGCTTCTCGCGAGCGGACCCTGCCCGCCGGGCGAACTTCCCGGAGCGACCGCCGCCTGGTGGTCCGTCGACACCCCCTGACCCACGTCTGCCCGCCCCGCCCGCTCCCCAAGGAAGGATGGACCGTCATCATGAGACGACCCGCCACCACAGCACTCCGTACCACCGCCACCGTCACCACGGCGCTCGCCCTCGCGCTCACCGTCACCGCCTGCGGCGGCGACACCGGACCCGCCGCAGGCGGGGGCGGCGAACTCGCCGGCAAGACGGTCACGGTCGCCGGCGTCTGGACCGGCAGCGAGCAGAAGAACTTCAAGAAGGTGCTCGACGCGTTCACCGCCAAGACCGGCGCCAAGACCGTCTTCGTCCCCTCGGGAGACAACGTCTCCACCTTCGTCGGCAGCAAGATCGAGGGCGGCAACGCCCCGGACGTCGTGCTCGTCCCGCAGGTCGGCGTGCTCCAGCAGTTCGCCAAGGAGGGCTGGCTCACGCAGCTGTCCCCGAAGACCACCGAGACAGCCACCGCGGGCCTGGCGCCCGTCTGGAAGAACTACGGCACGGTCGACGGGAGGTACTACGGCCTCTACTTCAAGGCCGCCCACAAGTCGACCATCTGGTACGCCCCCGAGGCGCTGACCCAGGCCGGCGTGAACGAGCCGAAGAGCTGGGCGGAACTCCTCACGGCCGGGCGGACGCTCGCCGACTCGGGCCGCCCCGCCTTCGCGGTCGCGGGCGAGGACGGCTGGACGCTCACCGACTGGTTCGAGAACGTCTACCTCTCCCAGGCGGGACCGGAGAAGTACGACCAGCTCGCCCAGCACAAGATCAAGTGGACGGACGAGAGCGTCGTCACGGCCCTCACGACGCTCGCCGAGGTCTTCAAGGACAAGCAGCTCGTGGCCGGCGGTGCCCAGGGCGCCCTGCAGACCGACTTCCCCGGCTCGGTGGAGAAGGTCTTCGGACCGCAGCCGGAGGCCGGCATGGTCTACGAGGGCGACTTCGTCGGCGGCGTCGCGAAGGACGAGTTCGGCAAGAAGCCGGGCGTGGACGCCAAGTTCTTCCCGTTCCCGGCGGTCGGCACGGGCACCGCGCCCGTGGTCAGCGGCGGCGACGCGGCAGTGGTCCTCAAGGACGCCAAGAACGCCGACGCCGGCATGAAGCTCCTCGAATTCCTCGCCACCCCCGAGGCCGCCGAGGTGTGGGCCGGGGCGGGCGGCTTCCTCTCCCCGAACAAGAACGTCAAGCCCGAGGCGTACTCCGACGACACCACGCGCGCCACCGCGGCCTCGCTCGTCGCCGCCGGAGACTCCGTGCGCTTCGACATGTCCGACCAGGCCCCCGCGGCCTTCGGCGGCACCAAGGGCGCCGGCGAGTGGAAACTGCTCCAGGACTTCCTGCGGGACCCGTCGAACCCGAAGGCGACCGCGGCGGCTCTGGAGGCCGAGGCGGCCAAGGCGTACGGGAACTGAGGCCGGCCGCCATGGCACGTACCCCGAAGGCACGCGCCGCGGACACCCCGCGGCGCCGTGCCCTGCGCAGAAGGCGCCTCCTCGGCGCGCTCTTCGTCCTGCCGGCCCTGCTGCTCCTGGGGGCCCTGGTCGTCTACCCCGTCGTGTTCTCCATCGGGCGCAGCCTCTTCGACGCGAGCGGCGACCGGTTCGTCGGCGGCGACAACTACCTGGAGATGTTCCAGGACCCGGCCACCCTCAAGGCGGTCCGCAACAGCGCGATCTGGGTCGTGGTCGCGCCCGTCCTGCTCACCGGACTCGGGCTCGTCCTCGCCGTCCTCACCGAGAAGGTGCGCTGGGCCACCGCGTTCAAGCTGGTCCTGTTCCTCCCCATGGCGGTGTCCTTCCTCGCGGCGGGCATCATCTTCCGGCTCGCCTACGAGCAGAACCCCGAGCGGGGCGTGCTCAACGCGGCGATCGTCGGCGTCCACGACGCGATCGACGAACCGTCCCCGTACCCGACGGCACGCGCGCGTGACGGGAAGGGGCTGACCGGCGCCCCCGACAAGGGCTACACGACCGTGGAGGTCAGGCCCGGCGACGACATCGCCCTGCCCTTCGTCGGCGTCGCGCCCGAGGCCATGCCCACGGGGGCGATGCCCGCCCGGCTGCCGGAGCCGTCGGCCGGGAGCCTCTCGGGCGCCGTCTACCTGGACTTCACGCCGGGAGCGGGCGGCCGGCAGGGGCAGATCGACCCGAAGGAGAACGGCCTTCCCGGTGTCACCGTCGAGGTGATGCGCGGCGGCACGGTCGTCGCGTCCGCGGAGACCGGCGGCGACGGCTCGTTCCGCTTCGCCGATCTCGGCGACGGCGCGTACACGCTGCGGGTTCCCGCGTCCAACTTCGCCGCCGGGTACGCCGGCGTCGACTGGCTCGGCCCGGCGCTGGTCACCCCGGCCATCATCGGCGCCTACCTCTGGGTCTGGACCGGTTTCTCCATGGTTCTGATCGGGGCGGGACTCGCGGCCATCCCGCGCGACGCCCTGGAGGCGGCGCGGGTGGACGGCGCGACCGAGGGACAGATCTTCCGCAAGATCACCGTCCCGCTGCTCGCGCCCGTCCTCACCGTCGTCTTCGTGACCCTCGTCATCAACGTCATGAAGGTCTTCGACCTCGTCTACATCATCGCCCCTGGCCCCGTGCAGGAAGAGGCCAACGTGCTCGCCACCCGCATGTGGCTGGTCTCCTTCGGCGGCGGCAACGACCAGGGTCTCGGCAGCGCGCTGAGCGTGCTCCTCCTGCTGCTCGTCGTACCGGCGATGATCTTCAACATCCGGCGCTTCCGGAAGGGCGGATCATGAGCAGCCACGCGGGCACGAAGGCCCGTTCCGGACCGACCAGATGGCTCGGCAACTCCATGGTCCAGGCGCTCCTGGTCCTCGTCGCCCTCGTCTGGATCACCCCGCTCGCCGGGCTCTTCCTCTCCTCGCTGCGCTCGGAGCAGGACAACGCCTCGAACGGCTGGTGGACCTCGCTGGTCGACCCGGCCCGGCTGTCGATCGACAACTACCAGGCGCTCTTCGCGGACTCCGGTCTCGTCACCGCCTTCTGGAACACCGTCCTGATAGCCGTGCCGACGACGGTGCTCGTCGTCGGCATCGCGGCCCTCGCGGGATACGCCTTCGCCTGGCTGAGCTTCCCCGGCCGGGACGCCGTCTTCCTCGTCGTCGTGGGCCTGCTCGTGGTGCCGGTGCAGATCGGTCTGCTGCCCGTGGCCAAACTCTTCGGCGCGGTCGGCCTGTTCGGCACGGTCGCGGGCGTGATCCTCTTCCACGTCGCGTACGGCCTGCCCTTCGCCGTCTTCCTGCTGCGGAACTACTTCGCCGAGATCCCGAAGGAGATGCTGGAGGCGGCGCGCCTGGACGGCGGCAGCGAGTGGCGGATCTTCCTGCGGCTCATCCTGCCGCTCGGCCGGCCCGCCATCGCGAGCCTGGCGATCTTCCAGTTCCTCTGGGTGTGGAACGACATGCTCGTGGCCCTGCTCTTCGCCGACAGCGAGTCGCAGCCGCTGACCGTGGCCCTCCAGTCCCAGATGAGGCAGTTCGGCAGCAACATCGGCGTCCTCGCACCGGGTGCGTTCCTGTCGCTCGTCGTCCCGCTCGTGGTGTTCTTCGCCTTCCAGAAGCACTTCGTGCAGGGGGTGATGGCCGGGTCGGTGAAGTAGCGGCGCGGGGACGAGCCTGGCGTACGGACCAGCCGGCGAGCCGCCGACGCCGGGTGGGCTGCTCGCACGGTCGGTCGCCTGACGTAGGGCGGCGGGGCGGAGCCGGGAGCCTGGTGGGTGGTCAGGTGTGAATGTGTGGGGCGTAGGGGCGGTGGATGTCCTCCGGGTGGGCCGTGTGGAGCACGGCCTGCCCGTGGGTGATGGTGCCTGCGGCCACGTGGGCGTTGATGCTGGTTTCGAGGGTCTGCATGCCGTCGCGGTGGCCGGTCGCGATCATGTTACGGAGCTGGCGGGTCTTGCCCTCGCGGATCAGGTTGCGGATCGCCGACGTTCCCACCAGCACCTCGAAGGCGGCCACCCGGCCCCCGCCGATCCGGGGGATGAGCGTCTGGTTGAGGATGCCGACCAGTGTGTGCGCCAATTGCAGCCGGATCTGCGGCTGTTGCTCGGCCGGGAACACGTCCACGATGCGGTCCAGCGTCTGCGATGTGTCGTTGGTGTGCAGGGTGGCGAACACCAGGTGCCCGGTCTCGGCGATGGTCAGGGCCGCGGAGATGCTCTCCGGGTCGCGCATCTCGCCCAGGAGTAGTACGTCGGGATCCTCGCGCAGGGCCGCGCGCAGGGCGGCGGGGAACGAGTCGGTGTCGGTGCCGACCTCGCGTTGGCTGACCGCCGAGCGCTTGTGCCGGTGCAGGTACTCGATCGGGTCCTCGATGGTGAGGATGTGCACCGACCGGTGGGCGTTGACGTGGTCGAGGAGGGCGGCGAGGCTCGTCGACTTCCCCGACCCGGTCGGCCCGGTGACCAGCACGAACCCGCGCGGCATGCCCGCCCACCCGGTGACGACCGTGGGGAGCCCGAGCTGCTCGGCCGACGGCACGTCGAACGGGATGATCCGCAGGGCGAGCGCCGACGCGCCGCGCTGCACGAACGCGTTCCCGCGCATCCTGGCCTTCTCCCCCCAGCTGAACGCGAAGTCGACCTGCTTCTCCCGGCGGAACCGTTCCGTGAGGTCCTCGCCGAGCACTCCGGTCACCAGGCGGTCGACCTCCGGTTCGCTCAGCGCGGCCCCTTCGATCGGTCGCAGGGCGCCGTCGACGCGGAGGAACGGCGCCGATCCGGCGGTGAGCAGCAGGTCGCTGCCGCCCCGCTCCCACAGCTCACCGAGCAGGTGGTCGATGATCGCGGCGCTCGGCCGGGACATGGTGGTCTCCAAGGTGGGGTGCGTGCTCATGGCAGGACCGTCCACTGCTTGACGGTGCTGGTGTGGCCGTCGAAGGACACGGCGGCCTTGACGAGCGGACCGGACAGCAGGTCGATCTGGGTGCCGCCGAGGTGCTCGGTCGCACCGCCGCTCCCGGCGGTGACGGTGTAGGTCACGGTCAGCCCGGACAACTGGGCGGCTCTGGTCAGGCCGCACGGTGCCAGGTCGACCTGGTCGGTCACCGGGCCGTTCGAGCCGAGACGGACCGGCACGTCCAGTGAGTCGGCGCCCGTGCAGGCGCTGCCGGTGAAGTCCACCGACACCTTCACCGAGTCCACGTCACCGTCCTCGTGGTGCGCCACCCGCAGGACGACGTGGTCGAGCGGCTCGGTCGTGGCCGGCGCCGGCGGGGCGTAGCCGCCGAGGGTGAGGGACGCCCGGCCACCGCCGGGGACGGTGGCGTCCGTGACGTCGACGGGCGCGCCGGGAGCCGGGTGCGTGAACCCGGTGACCGCGGTGACCGACGCCGGTTTCGCGAGCACGGCCGGGTAGGTCGTGAACAGCACCGGTTCCGGTGGGATCCCGATCACCGGTCGGAGGTGTCCGGTGGCCGGGCTGATGCCGAGAGCGATGGTACGGGCGATGATGCCGCGGGTGACGACCTGCGAGCTGACTCTGCTCATCGACAGGTCGACGGCAGCGGTCGGCGCGTAGACGGTCCCGTTGATCACCAGGCGGCTGCGGTGAGTGGCCGTGTCGGCCTTGTCGGTCGACTTCAGCACCGCGCAACCGCCGCCCGCGGTGAGGCAGCCGGACAGGGCCCTGATGGACGGCGCTCGGAACACGATGTCGAGTTCGACGCCGTCGAGCCGGACGGCGGCGTCGGTGCTGCCCGTGCCCAGCCCCGCCGCGTAGTCGACAGCGAGCTCGGACAGCTGCTCGTCCCTCGTGACCCCGCAGGCGCCGAGGTCGACCACGTCGACACCGAGGGCCCCTTCACGTGCCGGCAGGACGTGCTGCGTGTCGCAGGCCGTTCCGGTTCCGGAGACGGTCAGCGCGGCTGTGGGCGGCTGGGCCGGCGAGGCGACGCCATCGGGCGGTACGGGGGTGGTGTCGTCGTCCTGGTGCGCCACGCGCAGCACGACCTTGTCGATCACCGTCCCCGTCGGCAGGGGCGCCCTCGCGAACGCGTCGAGCCGGATCGACGCCGACGGGGTGCCCGTGGCAAGCGTCGCCGTCGAGGTGGTGGCGTCGATCGCCTGCGCGTTCCCCGGGTCGAGGAATGCCGCGGCGGTCGGCGCCGCGGTGCTGGTCGCAACGGTGGGACGGACCGACAGCGGGGGCCGGTGGGCCAGTTCCAGGGTGACGCCGTCGAGCTGATCGGCGGCGGTGGTGCTGCCGGTGCCGAGGGTGGCGGTGTAGGTCACGACCAGGCCTCTCAGCTGGGCGGGGTCGGTCAGCCCGCAGACGGCGACCAGGTCCAGGGTGTCGGTGCCCAGGGCCCCCTGGTGCGTGGCGAGCTTCTGCGGGCTGGTGCAGGAGCGGGGTATGCCGGGCCCGTTCAGGGTCACCGCGACGGCCGGTGGCGGTCCTCCCGTCACCCCCGGGTCGTCGCGATGCGCGACGCGCAGCAGGGCCCCGTCCAGGACCGAGCCGGGCGCCACCGCCGGTGTGTCGTAACCGCCGAGGTCGATCGTGGCGGTCGGCGTGGTGACCGGGTCGAGTGCGACGCGGGCGGTGTCGGAGCCGTCGATCGCCCTGGCGTCGGGCGCGGCGGTGAACGTCGTCGACTGCGCGCTCGTCGCCGGCCGGGGCGGCGGCGGGTCGTAGACGATCTCGAGCCACATGCCGTCCAGGGCATGGGTGCCCGCGGTGCCGTCCGCGTTCAGACCGGCGTCGTACCTCGCGGTCAGGCCGGTCAGCTGGGCCGGGAGGGTGATGCCGCAGGCCTCCAGATCGACGCGGTCGTCGCCCAGGCCGGTCCGCGCGGTGAGCGGCAGGTCGGTGCAACGGCCGCCGCCGGCCGCGGGGGTGACGCTGATTCTGGGCGCCGCCGCGTCGCCGTGCTCCTGATGGGCCACCCGCAGCACGGCGGAGTCGATGGTCGAACCCGGCGGCAAGGGCGGCATACCGAACCCGGCCACGGTGATCGACGCGGACGGAGCCGCCGTCGTCAGATCGGCGGCGGCGACCGACGCCGTCGGCTGTTCGCCGATCTCCAGGGCGTCGTCGGGTTCCGTGCCCGCGGCGGTGAACCCCGTCGACGCGGTCACGACGGTCGGTTTGTACGTCGTCGGCGTGCGGTACGCGACTTCCAGCCAGATGCCGTCCAGGTGCTCCGTGGCGGTGGCGCCGTCGGTGTCCAGGGTGGCGGTGTAGGTCACGGTCAGGCCGGAGAGCCGGGCCGGGTCGGTGAGCCCACACGTGGCGAGCAGGTCGATCGGGGGATCCGTGGCGAGCGCCGTGTGCCGGGGCAGGTCGTCGGTGCGGCAGGTGTCTCCGTCCACGGCGGTGGTGATCTTCACCGCGCCGGGGGCGGTCAGGTCGCCGTCGGCCCCGTGTCTGACGTGCAATGTCGCGCCGGTGACGACCGAGCCGGGCGGCACCCGCGGGGTGAAGCCGGCGAGCTGCATCGACGCCGAACGACGATTCGTACGGTCGAGGACGGCGTCCGCCGTGCAGCTCGCAGTGCCCGTCGGCCGCGCGCACCCGGGCAGGGTCGGCCGTTCGCCACCGGTCAGGGCGTGGCCCGGGTTCGCGAAGCCGGTGTTCGTGACCACTGCTGTCGGCTTCAATGTGTGTGACGGCTTCGGCGGTTGGACTCCGTACACCGCCACCTGCTGCGCGTCCGGGGACACCGGGGCGCACAGTTCGACGTGTCCGCGATCGACCTGGAATCGGCTGCCGCCGCCCATCATGACCTCGACGCCTTCGGGCCGCGTCGTGTCGCAGCCGCCCGGGTGGGGGATGGTCGGGCGGGTGGGGGCCCCGGGATCCCAGCCCGCCCGCGTGCCGCCGACCACGCTGACCGTGGGGTCGTCGACCGTCCAGACCGCGCTGCCGCCGGTGAAGGTGAAGTCGAAGTAGTAGACACCCGGCTGCAGCCACACGACGACGCCGGGGCAGTCGCCACCGGTCAGGCCGGTGAGGGCGCGGGCATCGTCGTAGTAGCCGGGCTGCAACCGCACCAGCCAGGCCCCGGAGCCGGAGCCGGAGCCGGACCCGGACCCTGCCCCGGACCCGGGGCACGCGGGTACCGTCCGCCGGACCGGGACGGCCGTGGCGGGCGGGGCGTAGTCCGGGTCGGCGCCCACGACCTCGTCGGCGGGAGCCGACGGGGTGTCGTTGGCGCAACCGCGCGCGTACGGCGTCTGGGTCGGGGTCAGTCGGGTCTGTGACACCGAGCTGGAGCAGTCGCCGACGGCGGACACATCGCCCGACACGACCATCGACGCGCCGGCGCCGGTGGTGATGTTCGCCCCGGAGAACACGCTGCCCTGTACGCGCAGGCCACGCGTGGTCACATGGATACCGTCCCCCGCCCCCCGGCCCAGGCTGCGCAGCGCGTCCTGCGGTTGGGTCGCGCGTGTGGTGGCGGGGGAGGCGTTGAGGGGGTCGCAGTGGACGATCATCCGGCGGCCGTTGATCGGCGGGGCGGTGTAGTCGGCGCACGGGTTGCCCTGCGCGAAGTTCTTGATCGCGAGCTGCGTGGCACCGTCCGCGCTGTAGCCCCGCTTGCCCTGGTCGACCTGCACGCGCGCGGCTTTCAGCCCCGTGCCGACGAAGGACAGGACCGACACGGTGACCAGGCTGAAGACGACGATGAAGGCCAGCGCGAGGATCAGTGTCGCGCCCTGATCGTCGTCGTCGCGCGGGCGGCGGGGATTCGAGCGGCGGCCGGTCATGACGCGCTCGATCGTCGGACGGCGGTGAGGGCCGTCGGCGGCTCGGCGGGGTCGCTCCGCACGGTCAGCGTCACCTCCATGGGCGAGGCGCACGAGGTCTCGGCACCGCAGCTCAGAATCACGGGATGGGGCGATGTGGCGTTGTCGAACCGGCCCAGCAACGTGGTGACGACGCCTCCGTCGGCGCACTTCACCCGGCTGAGGGCACCGGTCCGCCGGTCGTAGGTGTAGACGACCTCTGTGCCGGGCCGGCTCAGGTGGACGATCACGTCGGCGACGCCGCACGCGGGGTCGGTCGTGACCTTCTCCGCGCTGTGTACGTCGCCGTAGAAGTAGCTGTTGAGCGTGCCCGCCGCGCTGGTGGCGGAGACCCGCTTCTCGGTGCCCGCGGTGAACCGCAGTCCGAGGACGATCGCGGTGGGCAGCAGTGTCGCGATGATGCCCACGATGACGATCGTGACCAGCAACTCGGCCAGCGTGAACCCCGACTCCGAGCGCCCGGTGGGCCGTTGTGTCGTCATGACAGCATCGCCTCCCGCTTGACCACCTCGAGCGTCGCGTCCCTGACGGGGCGGGGACCGGTCGAGCGCACGGTGAGCGTCACCTTCTGCACTCCGGTGTCGGCCGTGGGGCAGGACCCGTCGAACGCACCCACCCCGTCCCAGTGAGCGACGGTGACCGTCACTTCGTATCCGGCCGGCGGCGTCGGAGTCGCGTACGTACGGGCGCAGGACACGTACGGGGCGCTGACGACCTTCTCGGCCGCGCTGCGGATGACCGAGTCGGCGCCCGTCACCTCCTGCTGCGTCACCGAGCTGATGATCGCGGTGCCCATGCCGCCGAGGACGGCCACGAAGGCGACGCCCATGAGCACCACGGCGACGAGAACCTCGACCAGGGTCTCGCCCTCTTCGCCACGGCGGCGACGCGGACGGCGTGCCGGGCCGGTCATGGGACCTCGACCTGGTTGTAGACCCCGTAGATCGCCGAGAGGAGAGCGACGGCCACGAACCCCACGACGACCCCGACCATGATCACTACGGTCGGCTCGAACAGGCTGGTCAGCCGCTTGAGTTTGTGCTGCAGTTCCTTCTCGTAGAACTCCGACACGTTCTCGAGCTGGTCGTCGAGCGTTCCGGTCTCTTCCCCCACACGCATCATCTGGGTGACCGCCCCGGGGAACAGCCGGGTGCGGGCCATCGGCCCGGAGATGCCGCCGCCTTCGAGCATCTCCACCTGGGCTGTCTCGATGGACCGTTCGTACACCCGGTTGTTGGCGCCCGATCCGGCCAGGCCGAGCGCTTCCGGGATGGGCACACCGGCCTTGATCATCGAGGTCAGGATGCGGCAGAACCGTTCGATGACCATGAAGCGGACCACCTCGCCGACCACCGGAATCGCCAGCAGGAAGCGGTCGCGCAGCAGCCGTCCCCGCTCGGTCCGCAGTCCGGCGATCAGTGCCGCGACGAGCGCCACGAGTACGCCGACGACGACCGGATACCAGGCCGCGACCAAGTCGGTGAAGCCCAGCAGGATCCGGGTCGGCAGCGGCAGTTCCGCGTCGAAGGAGGCGAAGAACAGCTTGAACCGGGGCAGAACGAAGATGACGAGGACGAGGATGACGGCGACCGCCAGGACCATCACCAGGCTCGGATAGGTCAGGGAGGAGCGGATACTGCGCCGGGCTTCGACGTCCCGCTCGATGTAGCGGCCCAACTGGGCCATCACCACGTCGAGTTCACCGGTCGCTTCCGCCGAGCGGAGGACGGAGACGTAGAACGGCGGGAGCGCCCTGGTGTGGGCGGCCATCGCGCCGGCGAAGCTCTCGCCGAACCGCAGCGAGTCCATGACGTCGACGAGCACCTTGCCCAGCTTCTTGTCCTTGGTCTCGGCCCGGATGATCTCCAGGGCGTCCAGGAGGGGCACTCCCGCCTTGATGAAGGCGGCCATCTGGCGCGAGAAGTTGCTCAGCTCGACCAGGTCGACCTTCTCCGCGGTGAGTTCGAGCTGCAGCAGATTCCGGCCCGCGGCCTTGACCGACCGCACGTCGTAGCCCTGCCGGGTCAGACTGTCGGTCACGCCGTCGACACTGGAGCCCGTCAGCACGCCGGTGGCCCGTGTCCCGTCCGGGCCGACCGCGACGTACTTGAAGGTGGCCATGCCGGTGCCCTCCTGGTTTCCAGTGTCAGGGGTTCGCGTCGCCTGTCATCGGCTCGCGTCGTCAGTGATCGGGTACGGCATCCAGCGGGCCGGTCATCAGACCACGTACACGCTGGACATGATCTCGGCGATGGTGGTGGTCCCCTCCTCCACCAGCCGGACGCCTCCGTCCAGAAGGCTCTCCATGCGCTGCTCGCGGGCGGCTTCGCGCAGCCTGTCGACGGGGGCCTTCTCGACGAGCAGCCGCTTGACCGCGTCGCTCATCACGAGCAGTTCGAAGACACCGATCCGCTCCTGGTAGCCCGTCCGGGAACAGAAGTTGCAGCCTCGGCCCTGCCAGAAGTCGGTGTCGGTCGACCCGCCGGCCTTCGCGAAGAAGGCCAGTTCGTCCACGCCGGGCCGGTAGGGCTCGCGGCACTGGTCGCAGATCCGCCGCACCAGCCGCTGGCTGACCACGCCGGAGACAGTGGAGGTGACCAGGAACGGCTCGATGCCCATGTCGACGAACCGGTGCAGCGCGGAGCAGGCGTCGGCGGCGTGGATGGACGACAGGACGAAGTGGCCGGTGAGCGCGGACTCGACCGCGATCCGCGCCGTCTCGGCGTCCCGGATCTCGCCGACCAGGATCACATCGGGGTCCTGCCGGAGGATCGAGCGCAGCCCGGTCGCGAAGGAGACGCCCGCCTGGTCGTTGATCTGGATCTGGTTGACCGACGGGACCACGTACTCCACCGGGTCCTCGATGGTGGTGATGTTGCGCTCGCTCTGGTTCAGCTCACCGAGCGTGGCGTACAGCGTGGTCGTCTTGCCGCTGCCGGTGGGTCCGCCGCAGGCGACCATGCCGTACGGGGAGCGCAGCAGCGACGAGAACCGTTCGTAGGTCGCGGCGGGCATGCCGAGTTCGGCGAGACGCAACAGTGTGCGGTTGCTGTCGAGCAGCCGCAGTACCGCCTTCTCGCCCCAGATGGTGGGGGTGGTCGCGACCCGGATGTCGACCGACCTGCCGTCGATCTCGGTGGCGATCTGCCCGTCCTGCGGGCGCCGCCGGTCGACGATGTTCATGTTGGCCATGATCTTGATCCGGCTGACCACGGACGGGCCCATGCTCTCCGGCAGGCTCAGTACGTCGTGCAGCGCGCCGTCGATGCGGTACCGGACCCGAACCCGGTCCGCGTGCGGTTCGATGTGGATGTCCGAGGCCCGGTCGCGCAGTCCCTGGGTCAGCATGAGGTGCACCAGGTGCACGACCGGCGCGTCCTCGCTCACCACCCTGGCACCGGAGGCCGCGTTGCGGCCGGTCTCGGTCGCCTCGAAGGCCTCGACCAGACTGCTGACCCCCGCCAACGCCCGGTAGGCGCTGTCGATCGAGCGCCGGATGTCCGAGGGGGCCGCGATCGCCAACCGCACCCGATCCGGCGCGACGGCCCGGCTCACCTCGTCGCGTACGCGCGGGTCGCCGGGGTCGCCGGCGGCGATCAGCAGCGTGCCCTCGGTCCGCCGCACCGCGACGACACCCAGCGAGCGGGCCAGCGCCTCCGGCACCCGGGCGGCCGCCTCGGGATCGGGTTCGCTCTGGCGCAGGTCGGCGACCGGGACGTCGAGTTGAACCGCCAGCGCCTCGATCAGTGACCGCTCGTCGACCATGCCGAGTTCGACCAGCAGGGCGCCGAGCCGCTTGCCCGACGCCGACTGCTGCAGGAGCGCCTCGTCCACCTGCGCCGGGGTGAGCAGCCCGCGCAGCACCAGCAGTTCCCCGATGCGCGGCCGCCGCTCCTGCCCCGAGGGCGACGACTGGGCCGCGCCGGACGTGGCGTCCGAGGCCTGGTCGCCTCCCGGCGCCGGATCCTGCGCCGGGTCCGGAACCGGCGAGCGCGCCGGGCCGCGCTCCGATCCATCGGGCAGGGCGCCGTCCCCGCTCGCAGGGCCTGTCGTCGCCGCGCGGCGACGGAGAAGCCGACGATGCGCCAAGGAACCCACCCCTTTCGCGTGTCCAGAACAACGGGCCGATCACTCGCCGCGGGTGCGTCCGCAGTAACTGTCAGCGGCTGATTAGTCAGCGGGATACTACAGCACGTCAGCGCGCCCTCGGGATGCCGGTGTTCGCCGGGGTCGCCCCTTGTGGCCCCCCTGCTCGCTGCGTAGTCTGCGGCTGACTAATCACATGGTTACTAGTGCGCGACTCGCTTGCGTCGGTCGGCGTAGATGGAGAGAGATGTTCAGATACCTGCAAGGCAAGGCTCGACGGAGGATGCGCGCACAGAGCGAGGCGGCGGAAGCCGGCTTCACACTGGTCGAGCTTCTCGTGGTCATCGTGATCCTCGGTGTCCTCGCCGCCATCGTCGTCTTCTCCGTCAGCGGCATCAACGACAAGGGTCAGGGCTCGGCGTGCAAGACCGACAAGTCCACGATCCGGACCGCGGAGGAGGCGTACTTCGCCGCTGACAACCGGGGCAGGTACGGCACCATGGACGACCTGGTGAAGGACGGGTTCCTGTCCACTCCTTCCGAGTGGTACGAGGTCACCGTCGCGAACGGCGAGTACACCGTCACGCCGAGGACATTCCAGGACGGCCGGACCAACCCCTGCGCCGCCATCTGACGCGGCGGAGCCTCGCCGGACGACGACGCCGCCCGGCGGGCGTCGGACGTCCGGTTCGCCAGGTGGCATCAGTGACGCCACCTGGCGAACCGTGTTCGGCGGAGACCTGGGGCGTCGGCCCGGGTCAACCGCAATGCGCCGGTGGCGAGTTGTATGCGAGGTACGGCACTATTTCGTCCATGTCATCCATATTTGTCGTGATCATCGGTCTGCTGGGGCTGGCCGTGGGGTCGTTCCTCAACGTCGCCGTCTCCCGGGTGCCGGCCGGCCGCTCGGTGCTGCGGCCGCGCTCCGCGTGCCCGCGATGCGCCACGCCGATCGCGGCCCGGGACAACATCCCCCTCGTGTCCTGGCTCCTGCTGGGCGGGCGCTGTCGCGCCTGCCGGGCTCCGATCCCCGCGCGCTACCCGCTCCTCGAAGCGCTCGCCGCGGTCCTGTTCGTCGCCATGGCCCTGCGTTTCGGCCGCTCGGAAGTGCTCCCGGCCGCACTGGTCTTCACCGCGGGGCTGCTGGCCCTGGCCGCGTGCGACGCCGAACAGTTCCTGCTCCCTCGGCGGCTGATCTACCCGACTCTCGGGCTCACCGCAGCCTGTCTGCTCGCGGCCGCGGGGGCCACCGGCCAGTGGCAGCGCCTCGGTATGACGGCGGCCTGCGGGGTGGGTGGGTTCGCCGCCTTCTTCGCCCTGCACTGGGTGCGGCCGGCCTGGCTCGGATTCGGTGACGTCCGCCTGGCCGGCCTGCTCGGCACCGGCCTTGGCTGGTTCGGCCCGTCGTATCTCGTCCTCGCGCTGCTGGCCGGCAGCGCCGTCGGGTTGCTGGTGGGCATCGCGCTCATGGCGGCGGGGCGAGCGACCCGCCACACCCGCCTCCCCTTCGGCGTGTTCCTCGCCGCGGGCGCCATCGCCACCCTGCTCGTCGGGGCTCCTGTCGTCGATTGGTACGACAGCCTGAGTGACCCGTACACGCGAGATTCGCCGCTCACGGCGGTCCGCCCCTGACCACGGCGGCCCGTGGTCTCAGCCTTTCCTGGTCAGGGTTCGGTCGGCATCGCAATCACCACCGGCGATCCTTACCCTGTCTCCATGAAGGAACCTGATCTGCCACTGGCCGAGTGGATCGTGCTCGCGATCATGGCCGAGCGACCCAGCCACGGCTTCGCCATCGCGGCCCTCACCGCGGAGGGCGCGGAAATCGGTGAGTTCTGGTACATCTCGCGACCCATGGTGTACCGGTCGATCACGCGACTGGCAGAGCGCGGGCTGATCCTGCCGGTCGGCGCCGAGGAGGGCAATCGCGGACCGCAGCGCATGATCTACGCCGCCACCCGCTCCGCGAAGACGACGGTCAGCCGGTGGCTCAGCGAGCCGGTGACCCGTCTGTTCGACGTGCGCGCCGACCTCACGTGCAAGCTTCTGCTGCTCCGGCGTCGGGACACCAGCCCGGCTCGCCTGGTCGAGCGTCAGAGGGTCGTCATCGACGAGATCGAGGAGTCGCTGCGCGCCAAGGAAGACGCCGGCGACTACCTGACCCGCGCGATCTACGCCTGGCGGCTCGAGCACGTCCGCGCCGCGCGACAGTTCCTCGACGCCGTTGACGTCGACTCGACGCGAGGCGCGGTCAAGACCGGCTGACGTCACCTTCGTGGGCGGGCGCAAAGGGCTCGGCGATCGCGTCATCGGGATCGCCGAGCCCGTCTCGTAGGTCAGCGTTTCATGGACAGCCGCCGGAAGCGGCTCGTGGGCGTGGGCTACGGCACCTCGACGACGGTCTCGCAGGAGCCGCCGGTCGCGATCGCGTCCGTGCCGGGGAGCGTCGGACCGCCGTGGGCGTCGCCGGCGCAGACGTCCGTGCCGCTGCCGCCGGAGAGGGTGTCGCTGCCGGAGCCGCCGACCACGGTGTCGTTGTCGGAGCCGCCGGAGAGCGCGTCATCGCCCGCCCCGCCATGGACGACGTCGTCGCCGCTGCCGGCGCTGAGGGCGTCGTTGCCGTCGCCGCCGTCGAGGGAGTCGTCGCCGCTGCCGGCCGATACCGCGTCGGCGCCACCGAACGTGCAGATCGTGTCGTTGCCGCCGTTCCCGCTGACACTGTCGTTCCCGTTGCCGGTCACGATCACGTCGGCGCCGCTCGTGCCGTTCACGGTCCCGTTGCCGGTGATCGTGGCGGCGAGACCGCGACAGCCCGCCGAGACGCTGATCGTCACGGTCGCGACGTTCGCATCGACCGTGCCGTCGTGCGCCGTGTACGTGAAGCTGTCGCTTCCGACGTAGGCGCTGCCGGGCTGGTAGCTGAACGAGCCGTCCGGGTCCAGCGTGAGGGCGCCGTGTGCCGGACCGGTCACGACCGAGGCCGTCAGCGCGTCGCCGTCGGCGTCCGTGTCGTTGCCGAGGACTCCAGGAGCGCCGACGACGAGCGTGGTGTCCGCCCCGACGTGCTGGTACGACTCGTTCGCGGCCGCCGGCGTCCGGTTCGTCGTGTTGAGCAGCACCGACGCGTCGTTGACGAACGTCGCCGAGCTGTTGCTGTTGGCCGTGACGACATCGGGCCGCCCGTCGCCGTCGAGGTCGGCCGTCGCCGCGGCCTGCGGGTTGGTGCCGCCGTTGAGCCCGAAGGCGAGCGGAGTGCCGAAGGCGCCGGTGCCGTCGCCCTCCAGCACCACGACCTCGGCCGAACCGGCGCTGGCCACGGCCAGGTCGGCGTGGCCGTCGCCGTTCAGGTCGGACACCGACGCGGAGCTGAGGTTGGCCCCCGCCGACAGGACGCTCGCGGCGGCGAAACCGCCCGCGCCGTCGCCGAGCAGCAAGGCGACGCGCCCGGGCGAGCCGGGTGCCACGACGACGGCGTCCGGCGTGCCGTCCTGGTCGAGGTCGGCGAGCTCGAGCTTGGACGGCAGGGCGACTCCGGCCGAGACGCTCGACGCCGTGCCGAAGCCCCCGGTCCCGTCGCCCAGCAGCACGGAGAGCGTGCCGGTCGACGAGTTCGACGTGACGAGGTCCAGATGGCCGTCGCCGTCGAGGTCGGCGGCCGAGATGCCCTGCGGGCCGGCACCGCCGCTCAGACCGAACTGCGTCGCCGTGCCGAAGGTGCCGTCGCCGTCGCCCAGGACGACCGAGACGTTGTTCGTGTTCGCGTTGGACGTCGCGAGATCCGGAGTCCCGTCCTCGTCGAAGTCGGCCACGGCGACGTCGGTCGGGAAGCGCACCACACATGGGTTGTCGCCGGTGGTGTCGCACCCGGGCGCCGGGTTGAGCTGCACCGCCGCTCCGGCACCGAGCGCGCCGGAGCCGTCGCCGAGCCAGACCAGAGCGACGTTGCCGCGCGAATCCTGGCTGATCACGTCCTTGTGGCCGTCGCCGTCGAGGTCGCGGATCACAGCCGATCCGAGAAAGACGCTCGACGCGGTGCGCGGAGCCGCGTACTTCGTCACGGCGCCGAAGCCGCCGCCGCCCGAGCCGAGGAACACGCCGACGCCCTCGCCGCGGATCGCCGTGACGAGGTCCGGTGTCCCGTCGTCGTCGAGATCGCCGATCGCGACGGCGGAGCTGCCGCGGCCGTTGTCGTCGAGGTTCACCGCGGTGGCGAAGCCGGTCGGATTGGCGCCGGTCGCCGAGGCCGGGGTGGCGGCGGCCAGGACGACGGTCGCCACCGCGAGGACGAGCGCCGGAAGGCGGCGTGGCCGACCGGGCGTGACCGCGACGGAGCGGCCGGCCGGCGTGAGGTGCCGGCGTGGAGGTCTGTTCATGGGTGAGGCCCCTCCCGAGGGCCTGATGAAGGGAGAGTCGATGGGGTACTTCGCCAGGGCGACGGCCGATCGGAGGGCGTGGCGCAGCCGACTTCAGTAGTCAGTGGCTGACAACTGAGGCAGCGTACGCGGTGCGCGTCATCCGGCCTGCGGCTGACCGGCGGCACGATGGGCCGGGATCGCCGAGCCCGGACCGTCGGCGGGCGACGTTCGTGCCCGGCCGAAGGTCCGGGCGTCCAGAGGTCCGGACCGCCTAGTAGCCGTAGGCGGCGAGGGTCGACTGGATGGTGGCGTTCCCGTCCCACTGGTTGTTGAACAGATCGCTCCAGGCAGCCGCCGCGCCGGTGTTGCCACCGTTCAGGGCGATGCCGTACTGCTCGATGGGTCCGTAGTTGGAGTACGCGCTCGGGTCGACCTCGGTCCAGGTGTTGGGGTCATTGCCCGTGGTGCCGTTCAGTGAACTCGATGTCCAGCTCACGTTCATGATGGTCGACTTCGCGACAAGGCCCAGCTGGGTGTTCCCGCCGGCGTTCGCCGTCACCGCGCCGCGCACCTGACTGATCCCCGATTCCAGACGCACCTTGCACGCCGTACCCGCGCTGTCGCACGCGCTTCCGCGGAACACGTTCTGGCCCGCCCCGCTGGCGATCCACGAGAAGCCGTTCTGTGTCAACGCCTCCTTGGACGCCGCGCCGAACGGCGCGGACGCCGGGTCGGCGACCGCGATCCGGTGTCCGCTCGTCGCGAGCCAGCTCACCACCCCCGACATCGTCGTGGGCGCGCCGCCCGAGACCGGCGACGCGTCACAACGAGGCGACTGCGCCTTGCCGTTGCCGCTGCCGTTGACGTCCGCACCGAGCGCCAGCGGCGGACTTCCGGCGTTGGACGGGTCGTCGCCCTTGGTCGAGCCCGCCCAGTTGCCGCTGCAGCTGTAGATCGCCAGGCGCCCGATCGCCACGGGGTACTTGCTCGCGACATCGCCGTTGCACTCGACGCTGCCGCTCGCCGTGCACGTTCCGCCGTCCGAGGTGGGGATGACCGCGTCCACGTTGGCTTCGTCCGCGGAGAGGAACGCGTCGATGTGCAACGGCCCGTTGACGCAGTTGTTGGAGGTGGAGGGATCGCACGTGGTGTAGGGCCCGGCGCTCTTCAGCTGCTGACGCAGGTTCCCGGAGGTGATTCCCCGCATCGTCGACGTGTCGATCGCCGGCTTGTTCCAGAACCCGCCGACCTGCGATGCGGCGTTGGCCGCGAAGGGGGTGAAGGACTGGAGCGTTGCGATCGTGCCCTTCATGTCCTTCAGGGCGGGATACATGTTGTTCGCGACACCGACCTGCGCATCCGTCGTGGCGGATGCCGCCGGTGCCGTGGCGGCGATCAGCGCCGTGGCGAGAGCGCCCGCCGCGAAGGCGCTCCGAAGCCGGCGCAACGTGGTGCGGCCGGAGTTCGTAACGCTTCGAGTGTGTCTGGACCTTCGTTGCATCTGCTGCTCCTGTTGATCTGTCAGGCGGCGGCTGCCGCACGGGCGCCGTGCCGGTGAAAGTGGGCAGATGTCCGAAAACTCCTGGGCATCTGCATGGCTACCCGGCCTAGATGGTGCTCACTTGGGAACCCAGTAGTCAATGATTGACAACCTTGCTCGGGCTGGATGTAATGCACGCGATCAGCCTGCGCCCGGCCGGCGGCCGAGTGCCGTCGGTCGGCCGCGGCATGCGAGGGAGAGGCTGACGGCACGATGAGCAGAGGCGCGTGATGGCAGGGTCGAGCAGAGGGTCGAGCGGAGAATCGAGCAGAGCGTCGCGCTCACGCGCGATCAAGCGAGGTGGGCTGGTTCTCGCTGTGGTGGTGGCGGCGTTGGCCGTCGTGGTGTTCGTGCGAGGCGGGTCGGACACAGCCGCCCAGGCCCAACGGCCCGAGCGGGACTGGTGCACGCCAGGCACCCCGCGCACCGCGCTCTGCCCCAACAGCAAGGTGTTCGAGGCCAAGGAGTACGCCACCCACGGCGACGCCTTCGAGTGCGTCAACTTCGCCAACCAGGCGGACGCCCAGGCCGTGCTGCGGGCCGACCCCGGCGATCCGAATCGCCTTGACGACGGAGGCGGCGTCGCGTGTCGCGGACTGCCTGAACCCCGCGACACCACACCGGTCCGCGTCGCGCAACAGGTCACGTGCGGTCCTCGCGAGACCCGCAGCGCGCTCTGCCCGCAGCCCGAGCGGGCCTTCGACGCCCGCTACTTCCTGCGCTACGGCACGGACGCCTACGACTGCCGCGACTTCGCCGGCCAAGCGGACGCGCAGGCCGTCCTGCGCTTCGCGCCGGCCGACCCGAACCGCCTGGACGAAGACGGCAACGGCATCGCGTGCCCGGACCTGCCGGGCCCCGAGGACGTCAAGCCCGTGCGACGGGGAACAGCGTGAGACGGCAAGGGCTCGCGCGTGTGCTCGGGCTGAACGTGACCCATCGATCGAAGGAAGCCCCGACTGTCATGACACCGGACCATCGCCTGTTCCCCTTGCGCTCCAGACGCCAGGACGGTTTCACCCTCGTCGAGTTGCTCGTGGTCATCCTGATCCTCGGTGTGCTCGCCGCCATCGTGGTGTTCTCCGTCAGAGGCATCGGCGACAAGGGCCGCAAGAACGCGATCGCTGCGGACGCGGCCACGCTGCGCACAGCGGAGGAGTCCTACTGCGCGCGGCACGGACGCTACGGGACGGTCGACGAGCTGAGAGCCGACGGTCTGCTGACCGGCGATCCGGTCTACAACATGGTGACGGTCGGCGAGGAGAACAAGTGCGGTCGCGGCCCGAGTTCGTCCTTCACGCTCTATGACACCTCCACGCCGACGGAGCGCACGGCGGACTCGATCCCGGTGGGCGCGAATCCGACGGACCTCGCGGTCGACGAGAAGGCCGATCGCGTGTACGTCGTGTCCAGCGGTGGCAACACCGTGACCGTGATCGACGGCACGACCGACGAACCGATCGGTTCTCCGATCAACGTCTCCAGCGCTGTGTCGAGCCCGACCCGGATCGCGGTCAATCCCGGCACGGGGCAGGTCTACGTCGGGGGTACGGGCGGTGTCGCGATCATCGACCCGGCCGACGCCCATCGGGTGACCCGCGTCAGCGGTTTCACGGCGACCGTGTCCGGCCTGGCCGTCTCTCCCGAGAACGGCGACGTCTACGTCGGCGGCGGCACGGGAGGCAGCTCGGCGGTCGCCTACATCGCGGCCGGCAGCTCGTCGGCGACGCCGATCCCGCTGCCCGCCGCGGCACTCGTGGGCACGAGCGCCGGCATGGACTTCACCTTCGACACCGCGCGCCACGCGGTGTACCTCGCGAAGTCGGGCCACGGCAGCGGCACGAGCGCCGCTGCCACCAGCGGTCTCTTCGCCATCTCCTCGCAGACCCACGAGGCCAGGGTCGTGGTGGACTTCCCGACGAAGTCGAGCTGCGGCACCCCCGGGAACAACCTCGTCATCAACACCGTGCGGGGCAGGACGGTCGTCGATCCGAACCGCAACCTCGTCTACCTCCTCGCGAGGAGGTGCGTTCCGGACCCGGGGAGCTCCACGGGCGCGTGGAAAGCCGTCGCGACAACGATCGTCGTCAACCCCGTCGACGGCAGCTCGACGGCGATCGACGACCCGTTGGGTACGCCGTACGGTCCCCTTTCCGCGGTCTACAACGCCGCGGCGGGGGCGGTCTACGTCTACTTCAACGGCGGCGGGACCTGCGGCGGTTCCGGGGGCCGAATCGACCGGATCGTCGGGACGAAGGTCACGGGGCAGGCGACCGTCTGCGGCATGTCGTCCGCCCCTGGGAACCACGCACGCAAGATCGCCGTGCTCGACAAGTACAACAGGATCTTCGTCGCCCAGCAGAAGGCCACGGGGCCGGGCGGCCTCGGGGTGGCGGACGGCTCCACGCTGCTGACGCAGGATCCGCTCGGCACGCCGGCCCAGTTCGGCGCGCTGGCCGTGAACAACACGACGGCGAAGGTGTACGCGGTCGATCTGGCGAACGGAACGGTCGCGGTCTTCCGGACGGGATCGGACTAGGACCATGCCAGACCAGACACGCACCATCCCCAACGGCCCGGACCGCCGGCCACGGCCGGGCCGTCGTACCTCTCTCGCGGCCGTCGGCCTGATCGCGGCGATCACGCTGACCGCGTGCGGCGACGATCGCCCCGCGGAGCACACGTTCGACGTCGCTCCCTATGTCCGCAAGGGACATGTGGTCGACTGCGACGCGTTCAAGGCCCAGGCCGACGCGCAAGCGGTGCTGCGAGCGGACGCACTCGACCCGAACGGACTCGACCGGGACGGCGACGGCATCGCGTGCCCGAGCCTCCCCGGGCCGACGGACGAGAAGCCGGTCCACCGCGACTTCATGACCGACAAGGACGGCGCGCCGATCATCGAGCCGATCACGCCGCGGCCGGCGTCGTTGTAGCAGCGGTGGGAGCGTCCTGCCCGGCATGAGCTGGACTCCGTGCCGGGCAGGACGCTGGGCGCTCTACGGCGTCGCGCGGACGATGACGAGCGAGCCTTCGTACGTCGGCTGCGTGCGCAGGTGACCGAAGCGCTCGTCCCAGGTGCCGGAGTCGAGGTCGCGGCGCAGAGTGCGGTCGAAGTGTTCGCGGGTGTCGTCGCCGACGAAGCTCCAAGCGGAGCACGCCTGGCGGGCGGCGGGGTCGAGAAGTATCTCGGGGCGCCCGTAGTACGCCTCGTTGAAGCCGTCCGTGCAGTCGAGCGGAATCGGCACGGCCTCGACGGTGACCGTTCCGCCGAGGGCGGCGGTGATCTCGTCGAGGGGAGGGTAGCGGCGCGCCTCGGTGTCGAGGACCTCGGGCGCGTACGCGTACAGCCAGAAGTTCCGTACGAGTGCGGGGTCGCAGGTCAGCACCACCACGGGTCCGACGGCCACGCGCCGCATCTCGCGCAGTCCGGCGGTCACGTCGCTCCACTGGTGGACGCTGAACATGGTCATCGCCGAGTCGAACTCCCCGTCGGCGAACGGCAGGTCCTCGGCGACGGCGTCGACGGCACGGGGGAGTCCGGTCGGCCGTTGGGCGCGCATCGAGGCCGACGGCTCGACAGCCGTCACGATGCCGCCGACGTTCTCGTACGAGCCCGCCCCCGCCCCGACGTTGAGGACGGTGCGCGCCGCTCCCAGGGCCTGGGCGATCTGTCGGGCGATGCGTCCGTCGGGGCGCCGGTAGGTGGCGTACCCGGACCCGATCGCGCCGTAGTCGACGTCGCCGGCGCTACCGTCGTGCGAACGTGTCGTCATCTGCCTTACCTCGCCTTGTGAGCAGGAACAGCGGGGAGCGGACGCAAGGCCGGCGCGTCGGCGACCTGATCGGCGGCTTCCGCGACGGCAGCCGCGCTGTCCATCCTGCATATGCTGCCCGCAGAGTGCAATCAGCTCACGAATGCTTGGTCGATCGCCTAATCCAGTGCGCAGATGTGGTTCGACTCTTTGGATGTGTCGCCAGGGGAGCGGCCCACGGGGCGGCTCAAGGGGGGCATGGTCGGGCCGCCTTCGGCGAGCCCCTGCGCGCCGACATCGCGGAACGACGCGCAGGGCCCTCCTGGCCGGTTGCCCCGGCGCGGCGAGAGCCACTCCTCCGCGCTGGACCGGCACGAGCGAGTCAACCAGGCCCGACCCCGTCGGAGCGATTGGATTCAGCCACAGAGATCGGCTTCGCTCGGGGGTGTAGGTACAGTCGATCATCCAAGAGGAGGAAGCGCGTCCTAGGGGTACATCTGCGAGGCAGGAACGCGTTGAGATCTCGCTTATGCGGTAGCCACCTGCTGTGGGGGCTGCCCGAAAGTCGACGCGCCGCTCGCAGGCGGGGAACGAATCCTGGATCAGGAGTCGGGAGGCCCCTGCGGAATGCGCGAGGGAATGACGTCCATTCGGCTGGTGGATGCGACGCGGTTCGCGGAAGGTATTTCCCGCTCCGGTAGCGTCGTTCGGGAAGCAGGTCACAGAAGTCACGACTGTTCCTCTCCCCGGCTTTGTGAGGCGTGTTCCCCATGACCCTGTCCATTCGCAACCAGCTCCCCGGAACCGTCACCGCCGTCACCACCGGTGAGGCCATGGCGTCCGTGAAGGTGCGCCTGGCCGGCGGTCAGAACATCACCGCCGCCATCACCGCCGACGCCGTCAAGGAGCTGGGCCTGGCCGAGGGTTCCGCGGTCAAGGCCCTGGTGAAGTCGACCGAGGTCGCCCTCGCGACCGGCCCCGTCGACGGCATCTCCATCCGCAACCAGCTCGCCGGCTCCGTCACCGAGGTGTCGACGGGCGGCGCGATGGGCTCCGTGAAGGTCACCGTCGACGGCGGTGAACTGACCGCGGCCATCACCAAGGACGCCGTCGAGGACCTCGGTCTGAACGCCGGCTCCTCCGTCGTGGCCCTGATCAAGTCGACCGAGATCTCCCTCGCCTCGGCCTGATCACCAGAGCGGTCGACGCTGCCAGCCGGCGCCTTCCTTCTCGTACCGCAGCCGGATGTGGACGCGGGTCGCCGCGGCCTGCCAGAACTCGACCACGTCCGGCTGGACGGTGTAGAGGGTCCAGGCGGGCTCGACGAGCCCCGGTTCCGCCTCGATCCGGGCGAGGCTGTCCCGCAGCGCCCGCTCGCCCACGTCCGGGTCGACGAGGTAGCGACTCTGCCGGCCGAGCAGGGCCTCGGCCCTCGCGGTGGGCGAGCGGGCGAGGAAGTCGGCGGCCGAACGGTCGGCGGGCGCGGGCCGGACCGCGCCCCGGACGCGGACCTGACGCCCGAACTCCGCCCAGTAGAAGGTGAGCGCGGCGCGGGGCGTCCCGGTGAGCTGGATGCCCTTGGGGCTGGCGGCGTGGCCCGCGAAGCGGAACCCCTCGGGGCCCACGTCCTTCAGGATCAGCACCCGGGCATCAGGATCGCCCGCCTCGTCGACAGTGGACAGCGTCATGGCGTGCGGGTCGGGCACCCCGGCCTCGACGGCGTCCGTCAGCCACGCGAGGAACAGCTCCGACGGCTCGGCCGGCGCACGGTCCGTGGCGAACTCGGGCATCGGCCGGGCGAACACCTCGATGCCCCGCAGCCAGTCACGCACGCTGGGGGGAGCCGCTCTCCGTCATGTCGTTCTCGCAATCTCCGGACGGGTGCCGGCGGGGTCAGAGGGGCACGACCGTGGCCTCGGTCGCCTTGACACTGGTCCATACGGACACACCGTCGGCGAGGCCGAGTTCGGCGGCGGCCTGCGGGGTGATCTCGGCGACGAGGTCCGGTGCCTGCTCGGAGGTGATCAGGACCCGCAGCCGACTGCCGCTGGCGGTGATCTCGCGTACGGTGCCGGGCCAGACGTTACGGGGGCTGCCCGTGGGCTTCTCGCGGTGGACGGAGACCGCCTCGGGCGCCACGATCGCCAGCGCCGGGGTGCCGGTCGGTGGCGGGTCCAGAGCGACCAGGAGGCCGCCGCCGTCGAGCGCGAGGCCCTCCGGCGTGGCCGTGCCCGGCCAGGCGTTGCGTCCTAGCATCCTTGCCACCCAGGGGGATCGGGGGTGCCGGGTCACTTCTGCGGGCGCGGCGTCCTGGAGGGCGCGGCCCTCGTCGAGGACCAGGACGCGGTCGGCGAGGGACACCGCCTCGACGGGGTCGTGGGTGACGATCAGACAGACACCGGGGAACCCGGCGAGGTGCGCGCGCAAGGTATGACGCACATGGGCGCGCGTGGTCTGGTCGAGCGCCGCGAGCGGCTCGTCGAGCACCAGCAGCCGGGGCCGGGCCGCCAGGGCACGGGCCAGGGCGACGCGCTGGGCCTGTCCGCCGGAGAGTTGGGTCGGCCTGCGGTGGGCCAGGTGACCGACCCCCAGACGGTCGAGCCAGCTCTGCGCCGCCCGACGGGCCTCGGCGCGGGAGACCCCCTGCGCGCGCAGCCCGTAGGCGGTGTTGGCGAGGGCCGTCATGTGCGGGAACAGGGCCCCGTCCTGCGGCACCCACGCGACGCGCCTGCGGTGCGGGGGGAGTGCGGTGACGTCGGTGTCGCCGAGGGCCAGGTCGGCGTGGGCGCGGGGGGTGAGCCCGAGCAGGGCGCGGAGCAGCGTGGTCTTGCCGGCGCCGTTGGGGCCGACGACGGCGATCGTGGTGCCGGGCTCGGCGTCCAGGGTGAGGTGGGTGAAGCCGGTGACCTCGGCGTGCAGGGACCAGCGTTCGCCGGAGGGCGCGGGCGGGGGGACCTCGACTGTCGGCTCGGGCGCGATCGGGTCCGTGGCGACTTCCGGAGTGGTACGGCGAGGCCGGTCGATCGGGGTGCCGGTCCACCGTCCGCGCAGGGCGATCAGGACGCCCATGGCGATGGCGAGGAGGAGCAGGGAGACGGATGTGGCGGCCTCGGGCTCGTCCTGGAGGAGCAGGTAGACCTGGAGGGGGAGGGTCTGGGTCGTGCCGGGGAGGTTGCCGGCGAAGGTGATGGTGGCGCCGAACTCGCCGAGCGCGCGGGCCCAGGTGAGGGCCGCGCCCGCGATGACACCGGGCGCCACCATGGGCAGGGTGACGGTGAAGAAGACGCGTACCGGCGAGGCGCCGAGGGAGGCCGCCGTCTCCTCGTAACGGGGCCGCAGCCCGCCGAGCGCGCCTTCGAGGCTGATGACGAGGAACGGCATCGCGACGAAGGTGGCGGCGAGGACCGCGCCGGACGTGTGGAACGGCAGCGTGATGTCGAAGGTGTTCTCCAGCCACGGCCCGAGGAGCCCGCGTCGGCCGAAGGCGAGGAGCAGGGCGACACCGCCGACGGTGGGCGGAAGGACCATCGGCAGCAGGACGAGGGAGCGGACGAACGCCTTGCCCGGGAAGGGCACCCGGGCGAGCAGCCAGGCGAGCGGCACTCCGAGCAGCAGCGAAAGACCCAGCGCCCAGAAGGAGACGACGAGCGACAGCTTGAGCGCCTCGACGGTCCCCGGCGAGGACAGGTGGTCGGCGAGCTCGCCCCACTCGGTCCGTACGAGGATCCCGAGCAGCGGCAGCGTCAGGAAGGCCACGGCCAGCAGCGCGGGCAGCGCAAGCGTGAGAGGGGGACGTGCGCCGGGCGTACGCGCGCCTGCTCGTTTCATCGGTGACCCCGCAGAGAATGAGGACAAGGGATGAGGGGCTGCCCGTCCCCCCGGTACGGGCAGCCCCTCACGATCTGAGTGATCTCGCTACGTTACGGCTTCTCGAAGCCGGCGTCCTGGAGGATCTTCTGGCCCTCGGGTGAGGAGAGCCAGGCGACGAAGGCGGCGGCCGCCTCGGCGTTCTTGGAGTCCTTGAGGGTGGCGGCGGGGTACTGGGCGATGGCGTTCTGCGCGTCCGGGATGGCGACGGCGTCGACCTTGTCCTTGGCGCTCTCGGCGTCGGTCTTGTAGACGAGGCCCGCGTCCGCTTCGCCGAGTTCGACCTTGCTCAGCACGGCGCGCACGTTGGGCTCCTGGGAGACCGGCTTCACCGTGATCTTCTGGGCGTCGAGGATCTGCTTGCTGTACTTGCCGGCCGGGACCTCGGGGGCGGCGAGGACGACCTTGAGCTTGGTGTCGGCGAGGTCCTTGAGGTCGTCGACCTTGAGCGGGTTGCCTTCGCCGGTGGCGATGACGAGCCGGTTCTTGGCGATGATCGCCGGGGTGCCGGTGTCGCCCTCGACCTTGTCCATGCTCTTGGTGTCGGCGGTGACCAGGACGTCGGCGGGCGAGCCCTGGGAGACCTGGGCGACGAGTTCCTGGGAGCCGGCGAAGGAGAAGGTGACCTTGGTGCCGGGGTTGGCCTTCTCGTAGGCCACGCCCGCGGTCTTGAAGACGTTGGTCAGGGAGGCGGCGGCCAGCACGGTCAGGTTCGCCTTGGGCGCGGCGCTCGCCGAACCGGAGGCGGTGGAGCCGGCGGTGTCCTTCTTGGGGTCCTCGTTGCCGCAGGCGGTGAGCGGGACGAGCAGCGCGGCGGTGAGGGCGGCTGCGGCGACACGGCGTCTGGTGAGGGTGATGTCGAGGGTCATGAGGGTCGTAACTCCTTGAGGGCGAGCGGAAGATGCGGCGGGAGGCGGGCCGTGGTGGCGGCCGGGGTCTGCGGGTGCTGCGTGAGGGGTGGTTCAGGTGCGGTCGATGTGCACGCTGGTCGACTTCACGCGGGCGGTGGCCTGCATGCCGACTTCGAGTCCGAGTTCTTCGACGGCCTCGCGGGTGAGGAGGGAGACCAGTCGGTGGGGGCCGGCCTGGATGGTGACCTGGGCGGCGATGTCACCGAGCTTGATCCCAGTGACGATGCCCGGGAACGCGTTGCGGGCCGAGGTGTAGGACGCGTCGTCCTCGCCGCCGCTCTGGGCGACCTCCATGGAGAACGCGGCGAGGGACTTGCCGTCGATGACGCGCCGTCCGCTCTCGTCGCGATGGGTCGCGACCCTGCCCGCGTCCGCCCAGCGCCGCGCGGTGTCGGGGCTCACGCCCAGAAGCCGTGCGGCCTGCCCGATGGTGTAGGACTGCATGTGCGACACCGTAGGCCGGATCAGCTCTTATCTGCAACAAATCCGTGTGACCCTCCATCGCGGATGCGAGTGGTGTTGGAGAAAGCCACGAAGGGGCAGGTCGGCCGCATCGAGCTCCTCGCCGTCCATGCGCGTCGCGAGCAGGACCGGCGCATGGCCTCCGGCGTACCGCGACTGCTCCGTCCATCTGTGGCGCGCGGAGATCCTCCAGGCTCGGCCCTCATCTTCTGGGTGATGATCTAAGAGGTGTTTCGCCGTGGTGCCTTCGCATCTACGATGCTTGAACTCGTTCCCGCTTAGTGATTGTGAGAGGCGGGTCCGGATCGCAGGTACGCAAGGAGCCCCTATGCAAGTCGATCATCTTCTCCGTCTCGACCGGCTCGACCTCTCCCTGGTCTGGGGAGAGGAGACGCTGCTGGGTCAGGAGATCGGCGGCGTCACGGCGACGGACCTGGAGGATCCCGCCCGGTTTCTGCAGCCGGGCGAGATCGTGCTCAGCGGGCTCGTGTGGTGGGGGCGTGAGGACGAGGCGGTGAAGGCGGACCGGTTCGTCTCGGCGCTGCGCGAGGCGGGCGCGGTGGCCCTGCTCGCGGGAGAGGAGACGCACGGCGAAGTGCCGGACGAGCTGGTGACCGCCTGCCGCAGGCACCGGATCGCCCTGCTCGCCGTCCCGGCGCACACGACCTTCCGGGCGATCACCGAGGCCGTCTACCTCCGGCAGTGGGGTGAGCTCAGTCGCCGTCCGACGGACCACTTCGCGCTGCCGGAGAACGTACGCGTGGACCTGGACCGGGCCTTGGAACGCGGGGCGCCGGCGGCTGAGTTGCTCGACCGGGCCTTCGCCTTCCTCGGCGTTCCCGAATGTCATCTCCTCACGGGCAGCGGCCGTACGGTCGCCAGGACCGCGACCGCGGCCGAACTCCCCGCCCGGCGCGCGGCGGAGGCGGTGCACGGCCGGCAGGGCGCGACCGTGCGCATCGACGCGGACGACACGGTCTTCGACTCCTGGCACCTGTACGTTCCGGAGGACGGCCAGGTGCCGCCCAGAGTTCTGCACGAGATCGCCGAGTTGCTCGGCCGTCATCGCCGACGGCAGGAACAGCAGAGGGCGGCGCGGAAGCAGGCCCACGAGGAACTCGTGAAGCGGGTGAGCGCCGGACACGGCGAGGTGCACGGCCTGGAGGACGCGCTGCGCGCGTGCGGCCTCCCTGTCGCAGCCACGTACACCGTGGTGGTCGCCGCCCTTGCGAGCCCGGAAGCCCTTGGAGCCGCGGCGGCGCTCGCGGAGGCGCTCAGCCATCAGCGGGTGGCCGCGTTCGCCGTCTCGGAGCGTCCGGAAGGCGAGGCCGTCGCGGTGCTGGCACATGAGCCGGGCCTCGGCTTCGACGTACGGGCGGGGCTGACCGAGGTGTGGCGGCTGGTCCACGCCTGCCTGCCCGGCGCCGCCCTGCACGCGGGCGTCAGTGACCCCGTCGGCAACCCCGCCGAACTCGCCGACGCCCTCGCCCAGGCCCGCTACGCGCTGGCCGGGGCCCGAGCGACGGCGTCGTCGACGGCGCGGGTGGCGGGGCTCGCGGACCTCGCCGACCTGGAGACGCTCCTGGCCGGCATCCCGGACCGTGTGCGCGGGGTGTACGTGGACACGGTGCTCGGCCCGTTGCTTGAAGCCGACCAGGGTTCCCGCGCCATGCTCCTGGAGACCCTGAAGGTGTTCCTGGACCACAACTGTTCGTGGGCCAGGACGGCCGACGCCCTGCACCTCCACGTGAACACGGTCCACTACCGCATCGAGCGCATCGAGGGCCTCACCGGCCGGGACCTGTCCCGACTCGACCACAGACTCGACCTGCGCGCGGCGCTGATGTGCAGTTGACAGCCGCTGCCGTCGGGGGAGGTCCACCTGGTGATTCGACCAAGGTCATAGGGGGCAACTCGCCGGAATCCTCTGGGGATTGACCACTCAATCGGGCCGTGTCCGCGGTGCTACGTTCGGCCCGGCCATGTGAGGAGGCAGGTGTCACCACCCTCTGCCCCGCTCGTCACCGGGCGGCCGTCGCGGTGGGAGACCCCGGATGAGGAAGGGCGCGATGACGGTACGCGACCGGATGGACGAGCGGCTGCGGGTGCTCCGACTGCTGGAGGCCGAGCGCATGGCGCGGGCCGTGTTCGACCGAGCGATGGAGGAGGGCGCGATCACCCCGGGGCGCTCCGAGAGCGAGGCCGAGAGCGCGATCCGCGGCATCGCCCGGGACGTCGCGGGTCCGATGCTGTCGGGCCCGGGGCGGCTCGTGCGGTCCGGGCCTCACACGGTGCTCCCGACCGGGCAGCGGATCCCGGATCGAGCGATCGGAGTGGACGACCTCGTGGTGGTGGATCTCAGCCCGCTGATGGTCGGTCACGAGACCGGCTTCGCCCGGACGGTGGCCTTCGGCGAGGACCCCGGACAGCGTCGGCTCGTCGGGGATCTGTACGGGGTGTTCAGGGACAGCCGGGGGGCGTTCCGGGGGGACGAGACCATCACGGGCGGTCAACTGCACGCCGAGGTAAGCGCCTTCGCCCTCAAGGCGGGCTGGGATCTGGGCACGTGGCACGTCGGCCGCCTGACGGGCACGGCGGCCGAGGGCGCCACCGCGGCGGTGCGAGGGGAGGAGTTCATAGCCCCGGAGAACGACAAGCCGCTGCGCCGCACGGACCACGCGGGGTTCCGAGCTCATTGGACCATGGAGATACGACTCGTCGACGCGTGCAGCGGCTTCGCCGGAACGCACAAGCAACTCCTGGACCTCGTCTGACACACGGCGGTCGCGCTCTGTGACCGAGGCGGCGGATTCGGCCGCACAGCGCGCCCCGCGGGCTCCCGCCGCATCGCCTGGCCCACGCCCACGGCCGGTACGGCAGCACCCTGATCGCCCCGGCCGCGTGCCCCTCGCCACGCGCGGGAGGCACCTCGCCGGTCGACGCATGGGCTCAGCAGCGGCCCCTGGCCGCCACGGACCCCCCGTGCGCCCTCCTCGGTCGGTGAGTGTCAGAGGCGTCGGGCACAGTGGAAGAGGTGATTCCTCGACGAGCGGGGTGACCCCATGACACACGCGATTCGGGCGGAAGGCCTCACCAAGCGGTTCAAGGGGACCGTCGCACTCAAGGGCATCGATCTCGAGGTCCCGCAAGGCACCGTCCTGGGCCTGCTGGGACCCAACGGTGCCGGCAAGACGACGGCGGTCCGGATCTTCGCCACGCTGCTGCTCCCCGACGGGGGCCGTGCCGAGGTCGGTGGGTACGAAGTGGTGAGCCAGGCCCGCCAGGTCCGGTCCCTGATCGGCCTCACCGGCCAGTTCTCCGCGGTGGACGACAACATGACCGGCACCGAGAACCTGGTGATGATCGGCCGTCTGCTGGGTATGCCGCGCCCCGAGGCGCGGGCGAGGTCGGCCGATCTGCTCCGGCGCTTCCACCTGGAGGACGCCGCGGGGCGCGCCGTGAAGACGTACTCGGGCGGGATGAGACGGCGCCTCGACCTCGCGGCGAGCCTGGTGGGGCGGCCCCGCATCCTCTTCCTCGACGAGCCGACCACCGGGCTCGACCCGCACAGCCGCGGCGAGGTCTGGGGGATGCTGCGCGATCTGGTGTCCGAGGGCATGACCACGCTGCTGACCACGCAGTATCTGGACGAGGCGGACCGTCTCTCCGACAACATCGTCGTCGTCGACCAGGGCACCGTGATCGCCCAGGGCACCCCAGACGAGCTGAAGACGCAGGTCGGAGGGCAGGTGCTGAACGTACGGCCGGTCGCCGCGGCCGATCTGGCACGGGTCCGCGCGCTCGTGGCGGAGGAGGCCGGCCAGCAGACCGCGATCGAGGACCACCGCGTCATCGCCCCCGTCGCCAGCGAGACGCTCATGCCCCGCGTGGTGCGCCGTCTCGACGACGCGGGCATCGCCGTGGGCGAGCTCACCCTGCGTCGCTCCTCCCTCGACGAGGTGTTCCTGGCCCTGACGGGTCACAAGGCACAGGCGGACGACCCGGCGACGTCCGACGACGACTACGCCTCCACAGGGAGCCCGTCATGACCGGCATGGACCTCACGGAGACCGCCGCCCGCGGAGGCAACCGCGTCCACGTGGGCGCGGCGCTGCGGCAGACGGCCACCATGGCCTGGCGGAGCCTGATCTCGGTCAAGCACAACCCGCTGGAGCTCGTCGACTACAGCATCACGCCGATCATGTTCGTCTTCCTCTTCACCTTCGTCTTCGGCGGACAGATGGCCGGCTCTCCGCAGGACTACCTGCAGTACGCCCTGGCCGGGATCATCGTGCAGAACACCCTGTTCATGAGCATGTACACCGCGATGTCGCTCAACGCCGACCTGACGAAGGGCGTGTTCGACCGGCTGCGCAGCCTCCCGATCGCACGGGCCGCGCCGCTGTACGGACGCATCGCCGCCGACCTGGCGAAGCAGCTCTGGGCGATGCTGCTCATGATCGGCCTCGGCACCCTGCTCGGGTTCACGATCACCGGCAGCGCCCTCGGATTCCTCGGCGCGACGCTGCTCCTCCTGACCTTCGCCGCCGCCGTCTCCTGGACCGCCGTACTGATCGGCATGCTCGCGGGCGACGCGGAGAAGGTGCAGGTCTTCGCCTTCACGATCATCTTCCCGATCACCTTCACGAGCAGCGCCTTCGTGCGCGTCGACACGATGCCGGGGTGGCTCCAGGCGTGGGTCGAGGTCAACCCCGTCACGCACCTGTCCGACGCGTTCCGAGGCCTCCTGCTGGGCACCCCGGTCGCGTCGGCCGTCATGTGGTCACTGATCTGGGCCGCGGGGATCACGGCCGTCTTCATGCCGATCGCGATGCGCGTCTACAACTCCCGCAGCCGCTGACACCGCGGCCCCCGGCAGGGGCCGCGGTGAGGCCGCCGGTCAGCCGACGATGGCGACGGGAGCGTCCCAGGCGTTGCGGTCGACGTTGATGGTGTGACCGCCGCGGGTCTCCTTGCTGTTGGCCTTGTACTGGTGGCCCCGGCTGTGGTCGGTGTACAGCTTCGGGTTCCAGGGCCAGTCCTTGGTGGTGGTCTCCTGGCCGTTCCACAGGGCGTACCAGAGGTTGCCCGGCAGGTCGGTACGGTCCTTGGCGGTGGCGATCGCCTTGGCGCTGGAGGTGCTGAAGCCGTACAGGCCCGCGCGGTAGGTCTTGGCGCGGAGGGTCTTGGTGAAGGCCCGCACGTACGCCAGGGTGGCGTCGTTGCAGGCCTTGTCCGCGATGTCGTACGACTCCATGTTGAGGTAGATCGCGCTGCCGGCCTTCATGCCGAGTGCCGAGGCCTTCGCGATCGCGTCGTTGGCGTTGCTCACGCCGACCGAGGTCGCGGTGGCCGCGGTGAACCGCTCCTTGTTCCGGCTCTTCTGGCAGGGCGGCTGGGCTCCGACGTACAGCGGGATGACCCGCCAGCCGAGAGTGTCGACCGACTTGACCCAGGACCTGGTGAGGTTGGGCTGGGCGCAGCCGCGGTTCTTGCCACCGATGTAGACGGCGACGCCGCCGTAGTAGCCGTCCTTCTTCCACGCCTTCATCGCGGTGAGCGAGGGCGCGGTGCAGGCGTCGAAGGCCCGGCCCGTGTAGGTCTTCTGCGCCGGCCACGCCGGGGCGGCCATCGAGGTCTGCGCCGCGACACCGGCGCCGCCGACCACGACGACCCCCGTCGTCGCCAGAGCGATGTAGCGACCTCTTCTGGACAAACGATGCTTCGCCATTCCCCACCCATCCCACCCCTTGCTCCGGATCTCCGGAGCCCGGCCACTCTATCCGGACCAGGTCCGGAGCCCTCCTGGTCCGGCCCGGTGCCCGTATCCGTCGTATGGATGTTTGGTTAGGCTGGCCTTGTCACGGCATACGGAGCCGGACGCGCGGCGTCGGGTTCCCGGTGCCGCGCATGTGGACCGAGAGAGCAACACGGACAAGGGCGGGGCGCAGGTGAGAGACGGTGACCCTGGCTTGTACGTGGTGTGCGCCCGTCGGGGCGGGACGCCGATGCGGGTGAACGCCGGCGCGGGCCGTGGCCCGGCGCCCGAGACGAGGCGCCGTGGATAAGATCGCGCTCACTGCAGGAGCCCTGTACGTCATCGTCCTGCTCCGCGCCGGCGGGACGTTCGCCGTCGGATGGCTCGCCGGTGCCGGTGCCCGGCGCAGCCGCTACGCCGAGCGGATCTCGTCGGCGAAGTTCCAGCGCGCCGAGCGGGCGATCCAGCGGTGGGGCGCGCCCGTGGTGGCCGTCTCCTTCCTGACCGTCGGTTTCCAGACCGCCGTCAACTTCCTCGCGGGCACCATGCGCATGCCGCTGTCGCGCTACCTTCCCGCCCTCTTCGTCGGCGGAGCGGCCTGGGCGCTGATCTACGCCACCGCGGGGATCGGCGTACTCGAAGTGGTGGGAAGGCTCTTCGCCGAGCGGACCGCCCTCGGGGTGTCCGCCGTGGCCGTCCTCCTCCTCGCGGTGTGCGGGGTGCTCGTGTACCGCAGAAGGAGCGCAGCGTCGTCGGCCGCCGAGACCGCGGCCGACGAATCCTGAGCCGGTCCTGACGGACTGCCGCCGTGCGGACTCTTCCGAGGTGCCGACACGTCCGTGGCGCGGACCCTTCCCAGGCCTCCGTTCGCGTCAACATCAGGCTGATTCCATTCGAAAACCTTCGTACGGCACGGGTGTTGCGGGGCGCTGTCCACGTGCGCGCATTACTCTTCGTTGACTCGCCCTTGGGCTTGCTTTGGTGAATTCGGGCGAGGGCGCGACCGGAGGGAGGAGCGTTCACGATGCCGGCCGTCCGCCTGTCCGTGGCCTTGCGCGCGACCTTCCTTCTCGTGCTCGCCCTGGTTTGCGGCACGTGCGTCCTGCCGGGCTCAGCCGGCCCCGCGGCGCCGCAGCAGCCCCGACTCCAGCAGTCCGCGGCCGTCCCGGCGTACGAGTCCGCGCACGCCGGGGGGAGTGAGGCCGACGCGCCCAGGGGGTCCGCCCTCCACCGCGACCGGCGGAGGGCCGCCGCCTCGCCCGCGGGCCCACCCTGCCCTGAGCCTCTCGTGACCCGCGACGCGCCGCGCACGGACTCGTCGACCGCGCGCACCGCGGGTCTGGAGTCGCGGCCGAGACCGCCGGCCGCCCACGACTCCTCCGCGCTTCAGGTCTTCCTCTGCTGACAGGCGGCACCACCCGCGCCGACCTGTCAGCCCGACGCACCCGCCGCGGTGCGCCAGGAGGAATCCCTGATGCCGTCCTTCCCCTTCCTGCGGCAGGACTTCGCCGCCTCGCTCGTCGTCTTCCTCGTCGCTCTCCCCCTCTGTGTCGGTGTCGCCGTCGCCTCGGGGGTGCCCGCCGAACTGGGTCTCATCACCGGCATCGTCGGAGGCATCGTCACCGGCCTCATGCGGGGCAGCAGCCTCCAGGTGTCCGGTCCCGCCGCCGGCCTCACCGTGCTCGTCCTCGAAGCGGTCCGCACCTTCGGACTCGCCGCGCTCGGGGTCATCGTCCTGGCGGCCGGTGTGCTGCAGATCGCCATGGGGCTGCTTCGGTGGGGCCGCTGGTTCCGCGCGATCTCGCTCTCCGTCGTGGAGGGCATGCTCGCGGGCATCGGCCTGGTCATCATCGCCGGGCAGCTCTACGCGGCGGCGGGCACGCCCGCCCCGGACTCCGGCCTCGACAAGCTCACCGGTCTGCCGGGCGCCCTCGTCGACGCCCTGGGGAGCCGCGCGGCCCTGGTGTCGCTCGCCCTCGGAGCCGGCACGGTCCTTCTCGTCGTCGGCTGGCGGCGGATGCCCGCCCGGGTGCGGGCGGTGCCCGGCGCCCTGGTCGCGGTCGGACTGGCCGCCCTCGCGACCGCCGTGTTCGGCCTTCCGGTGGAGACCGTGCGGGTGGGCGGCGTGGCGGCGGCCGTGAACCTGCCGGACTCCGATGCCCTCTCCTCGCTCGCCGACCCGGCTCTCATCGGCACGGTCCTCGCGTTCGCGCTGATCGCCTCCGCCGAGTCACTGTTCAGCGCGGCGGCGGTCGACCGGCTCCACTCGGGGCCCCGGACGGACTACGACAAGGAACTCGTCGCCCAGGGCTCCGGCAACGCGCTGTGCGGCCTGCTGGGCGCACTGCCGCTCACCGCGGTCATCGTGCGCAGTTCGGCCAACGTCGAGGCCGGGGCCCGGACGAAGGCGTCCCGGGTTCTCCACGGCGTCTGGCTGTTGGTCTTCGTCGCCCTGCTGCCCGCCGTGCTCGCGTACATCCCGCTGGCCGCCCTGGCGGGCATCCTCGTGCACGCCGGCTGGAAGCTCATCCCGTTCAAGGGCGTCCTGGCGCTCTGGCGCCGGCACCGGGGCGAGGCCTTCGTGCTCGTGGTCACGGCGACGGCGATCGTCGCGGTCGGCATGTTCGAGGGAGTCCTGATCGGCCTCGGCCTGTCCGTCGTGAAGGCGGCCTGGGAGGCCTCCCACCTGCGGATCGAGCACACCGACGACGGCCGAGGCGCCGTCCGCGTACGGCTCCAGGGGACGGTCACGTTCCTGCGGCTGCCCCAGATACTCGACAGCCTGGACGCCCTCCCCGACGACCGCCGGGTGGTCCTGGACCTCTCCGGGGTCCACCACCTCGACCACGCCTGCCAGGCGGCACTGGAGACCTGGGCCGAACGGCACGGCGACGCCGACGCCCAGGTCGAACCGCGCTGACGGCTCTCGGTCGCGTCACGTGCCCTGATGCTCGGGCTGCTCGGGCTGCTCGGGGCGCTCCGGGTCGCCGTGGCGCTCCGGCTCTCCGAGGTGCTCGGCGTGTTCGGGGTGCTGGGCGTGTCCGGGGTGCTCGGGGTCCTCCAGGTATTCGGGGCACTCGGGGTTGTGGCAGGGGCCGGGCCGCCACACGGGCACGAAGACTCCGAGGGTCTTGTGCCGTCGTTTCACTGTCGTGGTCACGGATTGCTTGCAGACCGGGCAGACAAGCGCTCCCTGGGGACCTGTCTCGAACTCGGCTTTGCTCATTCTTTAACAATAGGCCCAATGGCAGCAAAGCGGGACGAAAGGTGCCCCTGTATTCCCGGGAGGAGGAGATCAGGTCTCCTCCTCCCGAGGAGGCTCCCGCTCCTCCTGCTCCTGCTCCTCCGGGGCGGTGGCAGAGGCCGTCGGGGCGGGCCGGAGCAGACTGAGGACGACCGAGCCCGCCAGGACGACGACGATGACCGCGAGACTGACCGGTGAGGGGATCTCGGGGATGCTCGTGCTGATCGTCTTGTGCGACGCCTGAAGGACGAGCTTGACGCCGATGAAGGCGAGGATGATCGCCAGGCCCTTGTTCAGGTAGTGGAACCGGTCCAGGAGACCGGCGAGCATGAAGTACAGGGCCCGCAGCCCGAGGATGGCGAAGGCGTTGCTGGTATAGACGATGAAGGCGTCGTCGCTGACGGCGAGAACGGCGGGAACGCTGTCGACGGCGAAGACGAGATCGGCCGCCTCGATCGCCGCCACCACCGCCAGGAGCGGGGTGGCCACGCGTCTGCCGGCTTCCTTGACGAAGAACTTCATCCCGGCGTAGTCGTCGCGGACCGGCATGATCTTGCGCAGCATCCGCACGGCGAGGCTCTTGCCCGGGTCGAAGCTCTCCTGCTCGTCCTTGAGGAGCTTGTACGTGCTCCAGAAGAGGATGGCGGCGAAGACGAAGAGCACGGCGGTGAAGCGGCTCACCACGGCGACGCCGAGGGAGAGGAAGATCCCGCGGAAGACCAGGGCCCCCATGACCCCGAAGAACAGCACGCGGTGCTGGTAGGCGCGGGGCACCTTGAAGTAGGCGAAGATCACGGCGAAGACGAAGAGGTTGTCGACCGACAGGCTCTTCTCCAGGAGCCACGCGGTCGTGTACTCCGTGCCCGCGGTCGTCCCGAGGACGAGGAAGACGACGCCGCCGAAGATCAGCGCGAGCCCCACCCACAGTGCGCTCCAGGCGGCCGCTTCCTTGAAGCCGATGACATGAGCGGTGCGGTGCGCCAGGAGGTCCACCGCCAGTGACACCAGCACCGTCGCGGCGAACGCCACCCACAGCCAGACCGGGACCTCAAGCACGCCAGTCACTCCCCGACGGCCCACGCCGGTGCACGGACCCCTCAAGTCTATTCTGCGCCCTGACGAAGCTTTTGGGCGATTTTTGCCTGTTGTGGGGTGCCTCGTCGGCGAGCGCCCTGGGGTCCCCGAAACTAGCGTGGACGGTACGGATCCCTGTGACGGGAGGGAGCACGGGCATGAGTGCCGCCATGGACAAGGCCAAGGGCAGGATCAAAGAGATCGCCGGAAAGGTCACCGGGCACGAGCGCCTGGAGGCCGAGGGCAGGACGGACCAGGCGAAAGCCAGGATCCGTCAGACGATGACGAGCGTGCGACACCGGGCCGAAGGCATCAGGGACTCCCTCAAGCGCGACCACTCGTAGCTCCGTCGTCGCCACCGATCGACGCGTGATCACGCGTCGATCGGGATGACACCGAGGGGTTCGGTCGTCGGCCGGGCGGAGCCGCCCGCGGGTTCGACGGTGAGGCAGACGGCGACCGCGTCGCCCAAGGGACCCTCGAGGACGCGCGCCGCCCGGTCGCCGGCGGCGGCCAGGAGGCCCGCGGGACGGTAGTCGCCGGCCTCACCCGCGTACCAGAGTTCGTACACCTTGTCGCTCGGCAGTGCCGGGAGGCCGCGGGCGGTGAACGCGGACCGGGCCTGCTCGCGGGAGACGACGACCGCCGCGTCCGCCCCGCCGGCCAACTCGCCGGTGTGCACGGTGGCGTCGGGGGCGGTGAGGACTTCCGCGAAGGCGCCGCTCGCCGCGCGGGCCTGCTCCTGCGCCTGGGCTGCCCGGGCGCGCGCATCCTCGGCCTCCGAGTGCTGCCACGCGGCGACAGCGCCGAGCGTGGCCGCCGCGGCGACGCTCGCGGCGAGCGCCAGACGCAGGCCCTTCCGTCCTTTCCAGCCTTTCCGGCCCTTCACATCCTTGAGATCCCTCAGGTCCTTCCGGTCCTGCCGGCCGGCGGAGCTGCCGTCCGGAGGCGTGGCGCCGTGCGAGCGTGGGCGCCCGTCCTGCGCCGTGCGGGAGACCTGCTGCAGGACATGGGCCCGCAGCTCCTCGGGCACCGGTGCGGTCTCGTCGGAGGCGAGAGCGGCGGTGGTCCGCCCGAACTCGGCGACGTCCCGGCGGCAGGCCTCGCAGCCGGCGAGGTGGTTCTCGAACGCGGCCTCCTCCGCGGGCGGCAGCGCGTGCAGCACGTACGCGGCGGCATCGAGGTGCGGATCCTCCGGTGGCGTCATGAGCCGGCCTCCAGGCAGTCGCGCAGCTGATGGAGGCCGGTGCGCATACGGGACTTCACCGTGCCCTCGGGGGTGGAAAGGGAGTGCGCCACTTCGACGTACGTCATGCCCTGGTAGTAGGCGAGCACCAGCGGCACGCGCTGGAGGCGGGCCAGGGCCTCCAGGCAGCGGTGGACACGGCGCTGCTCGTCGCGGCCTTCGACGGTCTCGGCGACCTGGTCGAACTCCCGGTCGGCCGACAACAGCGCGGCACGCAGCTCGCGGTCCGAACCGGCCCGGACGGATCGCACGCGGTCCACGGCCCGCCGGTGAGCGAGGGTGAGCACCCATGACTTCGCCGTTCCCCGGTCGGGCCGGAAGCGGTCCGCCGTCCGCCACACCTCGATCATGACGTCCTGCGTCACCTCCTCGGCCTGGGCCGGGTTCCGCAGCACCCGGCACGCCAGCCCCATCACCGGCTGGGACAGCGCGTCGTAGACACCGGCGAACGCCTCCTGGTCACCATCCGCGGCGCGGAGGAGCAGGGCGTCGACGTCGGAGTCCGGTCCGGATGCGTGCGGCAAGGGGCGTCCTCGTCCTCCATCGTGCCTCTGGTGGTCGCTCGTCGGGGCGCTGCGGCCGAGTCGACCCGCTCGGGGTGGCCCGACCCGTCCGACCGGTCCGACCGGTCCGACCGGTCCGACCCGTCCGACTCTGCCGTCTGTGGCGGGGGTGTGCCGCGTGGCCGGGCCAGCCGGGTGAGTGCGGCTCGGGGCGGTGAGGGTCATGACCGCTCCCAGGAGGCGAGACTGCCTGTGTGAGGGATTCGTTGCCGTGCGGGGCGCGGATGACGGATCGGCGAACGGCGATCGTCGGGTCACGCGAGCGGACGGTCCGTGGCCCTGACGGGGGCCGGGAGCTCGGTGCGGCCGCGCAGAAACCGGTCGGCGGCGGCAGCGGCCGCTCTGCCCTCGGCGATGGCCCAGACGACGAGGGAAGGACCCCGCCCGGCGTCGCCGGCGACGAAGACGCCGACGGATTCCTGCCCACCCGGCGGCGCCGCCGCCGTCGGTGCGAGCGCGGCGAAATCCGGGGTCCGCGCGAAGGTCCCGCCGGCGTCGGCCGTGAGACCCAGGGGGCCGGTGAGGCCAGGATCCTGGCGAGGGCCGCGAAAGCCGAGGGCGAGCAGCACCAGCTGGGCCGGAAGGACGCGGGCCGTGCCCGGCAGCGGGCGCCTGCTCGCCGGTTCGACCTCGTGCAGCACCACGGCCACCACCTGTCCCGACCCGTCACCGTCGAAGCGGACGGTGACGGAGGCGAAGGCCCTGGGGTCGGCACCGTCGCGGGCACACGCCTCCTCGTGGGCGTGGGACATCCGGTAGATCCTCGGATGGACCAGCGGCCACGGTTCGTCGACCGTACGGTCCTTGCTCGGCAGGGGGTTGATGTCCACCTGGACGACGGACGACGCGTCCTGGCGCAGGGCGGTGCCGAGGCAGTCGGAGCCCGTGTCGCCCCCTCCGACGATCACGACGTCCTTGCCGCGCGCGGAGAGCGCGGCGGGCAGGGGTACGGGGAGGGGACCGGCCGAGCGGTTGGCTGCCGTGAGGTACTCCATGGCGTGGTGGACACCTCCCAGCACACGCCCGGGGCAGTCGATGTCCCGCGGTTCCGTGGCTCCCGTGGCGACGATCACCGCGTCGTACGAGGCCCTCATACGGGCCGTGTCCACATCACGGCCGACGTCGACGCCGGGGCGGAAGCACGTGCCCTCCTCCTCCATCTGCGCGATCCTGGCGTCCAGCCGGTCCTTGGACATCTTGAAGTCGGGGATGCCGTAGCGGAGCAGCCCGCCGACCCGGTCGGCGCGTTCGTACACCGTGACCGCGTGCCCCGCGCGGGTGAGTTGCTGCGCCGCCGCAAGCCCCGCGGGCCCCGATCCCACGACGGCGACCGAGCGGCCTGAGACCCGGGTCGGCCGCAACGGGCGCACATGGCCGCGCGCCCACGCCTGGTCGGCGATCGCCTGCTCGACGTTCTTGATCGTCACCGGTTCGCCGGTGAGGGCGAGCACACAGGCGTCCTCGCAGGGTGCGGGACAGAGCCGACCGGTGAAGTCGGGGAAGTTGTTGGTGGCGTGGAGCCGTTCGGAGGCGGTGGCCCAGTCGCCGTGGGCCGCGTACACGTTCCACTCCGGTATGAGGTTGCCGAGCGGGCAGCCACCGTGGCAGAAGGGCACACCGCAGTCCATGCACCGGCCGGCCTGGGCGGAGACCACGGGCAACAGCGGCTGGCCCGTGTGCACCTCGTTCCAGTCTCCGACGCGTTCGTCAGGGGGTCTGGAGGGGGCCGGTCGCCGGGGAGTGCGGAGGAAGCCGAAGGGGTCGGTCATGGTGCCCTCGACATGGCTGGCGGTGCGGGAAGCCGGTGTCCGTGCGGGAAGCCCTGTTCCGCGCGGTAAGCCCTGTGTCCGTGCGGGAAGCCCTGTTCCGTGCGGTAAGCCCTGTGTCCGTGCCCCTCATCGTACGTCCGTGCGAGGCGGGTCCACCCGCTGCGCCGCCCCGGTCCGCGGAGCGGAACGCGCGGCCGGATGCCGAGAAGTCCCGGTCTTCCTCCATACCTTCCGCCCGCGGCGACGAATCACCTCTGTGGGACTCCTGCCCGGCACGCGGACAGCGGAACGCCCACCTCAGGGAGACCTCATGAGTGGCAAGCCGCTCGGCATGACGGCCACCACCTCCGCGACCCCCGTCGCCACCACCCCGCCGCGCCTCGACCACGGGGACGCGGCCGCCGTGGAGAAGCTCCTCACCCGTCTGCTCGCGGAGGTCGCCCGGCTGGACTCCGTACCACCGGACAGCGACTTCTTCCACGACCTGGGCGCCGACTCGCTGCTCATGGCGCACTTCTGCGCGCGCGTGAGGAAGCAGCCCGGACTGCCTCCGGTGTCCATGAAGGACGTCTATCAGCATCCGACGATCCGCGGACTCAGCGCCGCACTGTCGGCATCGGCATCGGCATCGGCATCGGCCGCGGCCGCGGCCGCGGCCGCCGTACGGCCGGCCGACCCTCCGGTGGCGACGCGGGAGCCGTCCACCGAGGTGTCCGCGTCGCCCGCCGCCGCGCCCGCCGCGCCCGGTGACCCGCTCGGCCGGCCGCGGCCGGTGCTCTGCGGGCTGCTGCAGCTGTTGAGCTACCTCGGCTACGCCCTCCTCATCGCCGTCATCGTCACCCGTGGCTACGCGTGGATAGCGGCGGGCAGCGGCCCGCTCGACGACTACCTGAGGTCCGTGGCGTTCGGTGCGGCCGTGCTCCTGCTCCTGTGCGCTCTGCCCATCGCGGCGAAGTGGCTGCTCGTCGGACGGTGGCGGCCGCGGCGGATCCGGGTCTGGAGCCTCGGCTACGTCCGCTTCTGGCTGGTCAGGACACTCGTGCGGACCAACCCGCTGGTCCTTTCCGTGGGATCGCCGCTGTACTCGCTCTACCTGCGGGCGCTCGGCGCGCGCGTGGGCCGGGGCGTCACCGTCCTGTCCCGCAGCGTGCCCGTCTGCACCGACCTGCTGTCCATCGGTGACCACACGGTCGTCCGCAAGGACGCGCTGATCAGCTGCTATCGCGCCCGTGACGCCGTGATCGAGACCGGCCCCGTCTCCCTCGGCAGGGGCGTTGTCGTCAGCGAATCGACGGTGCTGGACATCCGGACGTCGATGGGCGACGGCGCGCAGCTCGGCCATGCCTCGTCGCTCCACGCCGGCCAGGCCGTTCCCGACGGAGAGCGCTGGCACGGCTCACCCGCCCAGCCTGCCGACGCCGACTTCCACGGCGTCGAGGCCGCGCGCTGCGGCAGCGTACGGCGAGCCCTCCACACCGTCGGCCAGCTCCTCTTCGCCGCACTGGTCGTCGCGCCGCTCGCCGTCGGCGGGGTGGACGTCCTGCTCTCCAAGGCCCCGCAGCTGGCGGTGGTACTGGAGACCGGGCCGTCGGCCCTCACCACGTGGACCTTCTACGCGGATCTGCTCGCGGGGACGGCCCTCGTGTTCTTCGCCGCCATTCCGCTCGCCCTGCTCGTCCTCGCCGCCGTGTCCCGCCTGGTCGGCCGGATCGTGGTCCCGGGGCGCGTGTACCCGCTCTTCGGCTTCCACCACGCCCTGCACCGTCTGTCGACGGTGCTCACCAACCGCAGGAGCCTGACCCGGCTCTTCGGCGACAGCACGGCCATCGTCCACTACCTGCGCTGGATCGGATACGACCTGTCCCACGTGGAGCAGACCGGGTCGAACTTCGGCACGGTCGTGAAGCACGAAAGCCCCCTGATGAGCCAGGTGGGCAGCGGAACGATGGTCGCCGACGGCCTCTCGCTCATGAACGCGGACTACTCCAGCACGTCGTTCCGCCTGTCGCCCACCCGGATCGGCGCCCGCAACTTCCTGGGGAACAAGGTCTCCTATCCCACGCGCGGCAGGACCGGGGACAACTGCCTCCTGGCCACCAAGGTCATGGTCCCGGTGGACGGGCCGATCCGGGAGAACGTCGGTCTGCTGGGGTCGCCCAGCTTCGAGATCCCGCGCTCGGTGCTCCGTGACAGCTCGTTCGAGGACATCCACACGGGGGAGGAGCGGCGTCGCCGTCTCGCGGCGAAGAACCGGCACAACGCCATGACCATGGCCTGGCACCTGCTCACCGCGTGGCTCTACTTCTTCCTCGTCACCGTGCTCTACACCGGAGCGGCCGACCTGTACGTGCAGACGGGCGTCTGGGCGCTCGCCCTCGCCAACGCCGTACTGCTCCCGTTCACCATCCTCTACTACGTGCTGGTCGAGCGGATCGTCACGCGGTTCGCCCCGCTGGGGTCGCTGTTCTGCTCGATCTACGACGTGCGGTTCTGGCGGCGCGAGCGGTACTGGAAGGTCCCCTCCGAGGCGTACCTCCAGGCGCTGAACGGGACTCCGTTCAAGACCGCCGTCTGGCGGATGCTGAGGGTCCGGATCGGCAGGAACGTCTTCGACGACGGCTGCGGCCTGCCGGAGCGGTCCATGGTGACCATCGGTGACGGCTGCACGCTCAACGCGGGGAGCGTCGTCCAGTGCCACTCGCAGGAGGACGGCGCGTTCAAGTCCGAGCCCAGCAGCCTCGGCGCGGGCTGCACGCTCGGCGTCGGCGCCTTCGTGCACTACGGCGTCGACGTCGGCGCCCACGCGTTCCTGGACACCGACTGCTTCCTGATGAAGGGCGAGACGGTCCCCGACGGCGACCGGTGGACCGGCAACCCGGCCCGGCCCGCGGAACTCCCCGACGAGGGTGACGGCGGCGGAGGTGAAGTCCGATGACGGCGACACGCGACCCACGCGATGTGAGCGACGTACTCCCCGACGGTGGGACGGCAACGACGGGATGGACCGAGGTTCCCCCGTGGACCACGGCTCCGGTGCCGGGCTGGGCCGATCACGCGGTCGTTCTCCCGGCCGCCCTGGCGACCGGCCTGCGGGAGCGTGCCGGGGAACTGGGTGTCCGGCTCTCGTCGATCCACCTGGCGGCGCACGCCAAGGTGCTCGCCGCGCTCTCCGGCGATCCGGCGGTGACCACCGCCCGGTTGATGGCGCCGGGGCGGTGCGTGCCCTGCCGGACGACCGTTGTGCCGGGCACGTGGCGCGAGCTCGTGCGGGACGCAGCACGCGCGGAGGAGCCGCTCCGCGACGGGGGATGGGTGGTCCGGCTCCCCGACGCGTCCGCGTCCGACCGACCGGGCGCCCACGCGGCCGTGTTCGACCCCGACGGCCACGGTCCTGACCTGCCCGGCGACGCGGTCCTCTGCGTCACCGTGCGCGAAGAGGCCGACGGAGAGGTGCTCAGGCTCCGCGTCCGCACCGACGCGCTCGACCGCGACGCCGCGGCGCGGATCGCCGGCTACCACCTCACGGCGCTCCGAGGTGTCCTGGCCGACCCGGACTCCCGCCACGACCGCCACTGCCTGCTGTCCGCCCGGGAGATCCGGTTCCAGGCCGAGGGACTGGCAGGACCACGAAGGCCCCTGCCGGACCGGAGGTTCCACGAGCTGTTCGAGGAACGGGTACGCCGGCACCCGGACGCCGTCGTCGCGGTGCATCGGGGACGGCGGTGGACCTACCGCGACCTGAACCTCCGCGCCAACCGCCTCGCACGGGCCCTGCTGGACCAGGGACTGCGGCGCGAGGAACCGGTCGGCGTGGTGCTCCCGCGCGACCTGTACTGGATGGCCTGCGTGCTCGCCGCCTTCAAGGCGGGCGGAGCGTACCTGCCGGTGGACCCGGACTACCCGTCCGAACGCATCGGCACGATGCTGGAGCGCGCCGCGTGCCGCTTCGTCCTGACCGAGCCCGGCAGCACCGGGCACCTCGACCGGGCACTCGCGTCCCCGGCCCCTCCGCGCGTGCTCGACGCCCCCGCCGTCGCGGAGCGCGCGAGCGACGGCCGCGACCTCGGCATCCCCGTCCAGGCCGACGCGCTCGCCTACGTGTTCTTCACGTCGGGGTCGACCGGGGAGCCCAAGGGGGCGATGGTCGAACACGCGGGCATGCTCAACCACCTCCTGGCGAAGGCCGAGGACCTGGGCATCGGGGCGGAGACCGTCGTGGCGCAGACGGCGTCGCAGTGCTTCGACATCTCGCTGTGGCAGCTGTTCGCCGGGCCCCTGCGGGGCGGACGGACGCTGCTGGTCGAGCAGGAGGCGGTCCTGGACGCCCACCGGATCCTCGCCCTGATCGCCGAGGAGCGGGTGAACGTGCTGCAGGTCGTGCCGTCCTACCTCGACGTCCTGATCTCGGCGCTGGAACGCACGAGGAGGACGCTGCCCGACCTGGCATGCGTCTCCGTGACCGGCGAGGCCCTGCGCGCCGAGCTGGTGAGGCGGTGGTTCCACGTCAGGCCGGGGACCCGGCTCGTCAACGCGTACGGGCTGACCGAGACCTCCGACGACACCAACCACGAAATCCTGGAGCACGCGCCCGCGGACGACCGGGTCTCCCTCGGGCGACCGATCCGCAACGTGCGCGTCTCCGTGGTCGACGACCGGCTGATGCCCGTCCCGCTCGGCGCCCCCGGCGGGATCGCGTTCTCCGGGGTCTGCGTGGGCCGGGGCTACGTCAACGACCCCGACCGCACGGCCGAGTGCTACCGGACCGACCCGCTCCGCCCCGGGGAACGCCTCTACCGGGGAGGGGACTTCGGCCGCTGGCTGCCCGACGGCAAGCTCGAGTTCCTGGGCAGAAGGGACGCGCAGGTCAAGATCCGGGGCTTCCGGGTCGAGATCGGCGACGTCGAGAGCGCCCTGCTGCGTGTGCCCGGAGTACGCGACGGCGCGGTCGTCGTCACGGGTGCGGAAGGACAGGGACGGCAGCTGGTCGCCTTCCACACCGGCGACCCGGCGCTCGGCCCCGAGCATCTGTGCGACCTGCTCGGGGAGTTGCTGCCCGCCTACATGGTGCCGGCCTCGTGTCACCGGCTCGACGCGCTCCCACTGACAGCCAACGGAAAGGTCGACCGCAAGGCGCTCGGCGCGCTCGCCGAGACGGACGGCCGCGGCGACGGCAGCCGATGCAGCGACGGCCGCGCCGGCTCCCTCGGCGACGCTCCCCGCACGGCGACCGAGGAGCGGCTCGCCGACGCGTGGGCCGCGGTGCTCGACGTACCGGCGTCCGGGATCGGGCGCGCGGACGGCTTCTTCGACCTCGGCGGTACGTCCCTGACCGCCGTGCGCCTCGCCGTCGCGCTGGACCGCGTGGTGTCGCTGCGTGATCTGACGGCATGTCCGGTACTGGCCGACCTCGCGGCGCTGATCGACACGCGTGCCGGGGCGGCCCACCCGGCGGGGCCCGCCCCCGGTCCGAGAACACCCGAAGCCACGACACGAGAGAGGGAATCGACATGAGGACCGCACTCTTCCACCGGCGGGAAGCAGCGCCGCCGCCGGCCCTGCCGGAGATCGAGACCACGCCGAGCGCGGGCGCGGGCGCTGGGGCGGCGGCCTGGGCCGCCGAACACGCGAGTGACGTGCTCGCCGTCGTCGCCGAGCACGGCGCCGCCGTCGTGACCGGCCTGGATCTGCGCACGGTCTCCGACGTCGAGGCGGTGCTCGGGGGACTGGGCGTCCCTCCGGTGCGCGAGGCCGAGGGCTTCGCCGCCCGCACGCCGTACGCCGACGGCGTCTATTCCTCGGCGGCCTGGCCCGCCCGGCAGCCCATGTGCATGCACCACGAGCTGAGCTACGCGGGGCGGTTCCCCGGTCTGCTGCTCTTCGCCTGCCTCCGGGCGCCCGGCGGAGGCGGAGCGACCGCGCTCGCCGACGCCGCCGCGGTGCTCGAAGCGCTCCCCTCCGCGATCGTGGAACGCTTCGAGCAGGAGGGCTGGCTGCTCACCCGCGCGTATCACGAGGAGATCGGCACCAGCCTCACCCAGGCCTTCGGCACCACCGACCCCCGCGCCATCGACGCCTACTGCCGGGACAACGGCATCGTCACCGACTGGCAGCCGGACGGGTCGCTGCGCACCCGGCAGCACCGCAGGGCCGTCGTGTCCCATCCGCGCTCGGGAAGGCGCTGCTGGTTCAACCAGGTCGCCTTCCTGAACCAGTGGACGATGGACCCGGAGGTCCGTGCGTTCCTGATCGAGGAGTACGGGCCCGAAGGACTGCCGTTCAACACCTCCTACGGGAACGGCGACGGCGTCGCCTCCGAGGCGGTGGAGCAGATCAACGAGGTCTACGAGGCCCACACCGTCCGCAGGCCGTGGCAGGACGGCGACCTGATGCTCGTCGACAACATCCGCACCGCGCACAGCAGGGAGCCCTACGAGGGCCCCCGGCAGGTGGTGGTGGCGATGGCGGAACCCCAGCGCCAGGCGCCGCCCGCCGCGTCGACCGGGAGGGCAGCGGCATGACCGTCACCCAACCCCAATCCCAACCCCAGCCGCACCCCCAGCCCCTGTCCGGGCCCGCCCGCTCCCCGGAGGACATCAGGGTTCCCCCCTTCGCGGTCGTCCCGGGACGTCAGGTCAGACAGGTCCTCGACGGCAGGGAGTCGACGGTGACGGACGTGGTGGAAGCGGCTTATCAGCTGCACGCCGCGGGCCGGACGGTCAACCCCGCCTCGACCTTCCTGCGCTTCCCCGACCGCCCCGCCTCGCGCATCATCGCCCTGCCCGCCTCCCTGTCCGGCGACGCGCACGTCGACGGGCTCAAGTGGATCTCCAGCTTCCCCGCGAACATCACGGCGGGGATTCCCCGGGCGTCGGCGGTCCTCATCCTCAACGACCCGGTGACCGGCTACCCCTTCGCCTGCATGGAGAGTTCCGTCATCAGCGCCGCGCGGACGGCGGCCTCCGCCGCCTCCGCCGCCGGCCGGCTCAGCCGGGGCCGCCCCCGTGCCTCCCGCGTCGGATTCATCGGGACCGGCCTGATCGCGCGCTACATCCACACCTATCTCCGCGGGACCGGCTGGTCCTTCGACCACATCGGTGTCCACGACCGCTCCGCCGACAGCGCCGCGGGCTTCCGGCTGTACCTGGAACAGACCGACAGGGACGGCCGCGTCACCGTGCACAGCGACCCCGAACAACTCATCCGCACCAGCGATGTGGTGGTCTTCGCCACCGTCGCGAGCACACCCCACATCACCGAGCCCGCATGGTTCGACCACCACCCGGTGGTCCTGCACATCTCCCTGCGCGACCTCGATCCGCGGATCCTGCTGTCCGCGACGAACATCGTCGACGACGCGGACCACTGCCTGCGGGCCCAGACGTCCCCCCACCTCACCGAACAGCTCACGGGGAACCGGGACTTCGTGCACGGCACCCTCGCCGACGTGATGTCCGGCCGGGTGTCCGTGCCCACGGACCGGACCGTGATCTTCTCGCCGTTCGGACTCGGCGTCCTCGACCTGGCGGTCGGCAAGTACGTCTACGACCGGTTGGCGCGCGCCGGCGAACTGTCCATCGTCGAGGACTTCTTCGACGAGCTGGGCCGGTACGGCTGAGACGGGACCGCCGGGCCCGCGAGGACCGCCCCACGAGGACCGACCCACGAAGACCGCCCATGAGAACCGACCGGCCGCAGCGGCACGAGGAGGAGAGCACCGTGCCCGTCATCACCACCCCTCACGCCTTCAATCAGGACGATCTCTACGTCGACCTGATGCCGACGCTCGGCCTCCCCCTCTACCTCAAGTGCGAGGGCTTCAACTTCGCCGGCTCCATCAAGCTCAAGGCCGCGGCGGAGATGGTCGAGTCCGCCGAGCGGCGGGGCGTTCTCACCCCGGAGTCGATCCTGGTGGAATCCTCCTCCGGCAACCTCGGCGTGGCGCTCAGCCTCATCGCCGCGAACAAGGGATACCAGTTCGTCTGCGTCACCGACTCGCGCTGCAATCTGACGGCCCGGTTGATGATGGAGGCGCTCGGAGCCCGTGTGCGCGTCGTCTCCGAGGAGAGCGAGGGCAGTCTGCTGGGCGGTCGGCTCGCGGCGGTCCGGGAGCTGTGCGCCTCCGAACCCCGTTGCGTATGGCTCAGCCAGTACTCCAACCCCGACAACTGGAAGGCCCACTACCGCAGGACGGCGCCCGCCATCGCCCGCGCCTTCCCGCAGATCGACGTCCTGTTCGTCGGCGTCGGGACCACCGGCACCCTGATGGGCTGCGCGCGGTGGTTCCGGGCCTGGAACCGGCCCGTGCGGATCGTCGCGGTGGACACCCTGGGGTCCGCGATCTTCGGAGACCCCCCGGGGCGCCGGATGATCCCGGGCGTCGGCATGAGCATGCGTCCACCCCTGCTCGACCGGGCCTTCGTGGACGAGGTGGTACGGGTGGCCGAGGCGGACACGATCCGCACGTGCCGGGCGATGGCCGCGCGTGGTTTCGTCTTCGGCGGATCCACCGGGACGGTCGTCAGTGGTGCGACGGGCTGGCTCGACGCCCATCGCGGGCCCGACCTCACCTGCGTGGCGATCTCCCCGGACCTCGGCGAACGCTATCTCGACACGATCTACCACGAGAACTGGGTCCAGGCCCTCTACGGCGACGAAGCCCTGCGCGCCTGAGCCCGAGGGCCCGAACCCGCCCCCGGGCCGCCGCCACCCGTCGGGCCACCCCCGGCCTGAGGACCCCTCAGCGGCGCAGAGCCCACTTCTGGACCGACTCCAGCGGACCGGTGGAGAAGCGCCGCAGCCAGAGGGTGGAGCCCGCCATCAGGACGAGGCACACCGCCGCCCACAGCCCCATCACCCACCACGGGTGAGCCGTGTCCCCGAGCCGGGTGGCGAGGCCGAGTCCGATGCCGTACGAGGCGAGGACGCACAGCACGTTCTGGAGGACGTATCCCGAGAGCGCGGTGCGGCCGACGTTGGTGAGGCCGACGGTGAGGAGCCCGGGGCGGCGCACGCGGTCCATCAGGGCGCCGATCAGGCCGATGTAGCCGATCGCGACCAGTGGCGCGGCGCAGTAGCGGCTCATCAGGAAGAAGGACTCGCCGCCGACGGCCGTCAGCGCGGTGAGCGGGATGCCGAGCCCCAGGCCCCAGGTGAGCATCCGGGCCCTGATGCGCCGGCCGGTGTCGTCGGAGCCGAACGCGCCCGCCCGCAGCAGCCGCACGCCGAGCAGGAAGAGGAAGACGAGCAGACCGAAGGAGAGGACGGGTTCGAGCCGCAGCGCGATCATGTTCTCCAGGCGGAAGGAGACCTGCTCCAGGTAGCCGCCCTCCGCGTAGAGGTCGACGACCTGCTGGGAGACGCCGCCCGCGGTCGCCTCGTCCGTCCCGTCGTCCGGAGCGCCGGCCAGTGCCGCGGTCAGCAGACCCATCAGGGTCAGGTGCAGCCCGGCGGCCCACCACATGACCCGTCGTCGCGCCCGTTCCGAGCGGGTCAGCAGATGGGCCACCAGCAGGGCGGTGACCGCGTACCCCATCAGGACGTCCCACGCGAAGACGAGCACGAAGTGCAGCGTGCCCTCGGCGAAGAGGAACAGGGCCCGCCATCGGTAGCGCCCCGGCCAGGGCTGTCCGCGCCTGGCGGCGGAGTCGTACTGGATGGCCAGGCCGACGCCGAAGAGGATGGTCAGCATCGAGAGGAACTTGCCGTCCGCGAGGAGCCGGAACACGCTCTCCGCGGCGGCCGGCAGGGATCCGAAGCCGGCATGACCGGTGCCGCCGGACTGCAGGACGGCCCACTCGGATCCCGGTCCGGTGAAGATCCACACGTTGGTCATGAGGGTGCCGAGGATCGCGGCACCGCGCAGCACGTCGAGCAGCGCCAGCCGCCCCCCTGCGGCGGTTCCGGCGTGTGCGGCGGGGGTGTCCGAGTCGGAGGCGGGCGTCGCGAGGGGTGCGCTGCGGGAGGTCTCGGTCATGGACTCATCCTCCGGGCGCGCGGCGCGGTGTTCGTCGTGACCGCAGACGAACTCCCTCTCCGCCGAACGATGTAGAGGAGCCCACGGCCCTCCTCCCCACGGCCCTCCTCCCCACGACCGTCGGAGCACATGGCGGAATCCGGGATTCGACGCGCAAACGATGCGAGTTGCAGCGCATCGTTCCGCGGCGTGAACGTGAAGGGACACGGGATCCGGTGAGGTCCCGCCGGGCGCCGCTCCCGCGGCGGTCGTCCGGACCCCCAGGGGAGGCGAGCGCCCCCACCCGGAGGAGGAACCGTCATGACCGCACACCGGATCACCGGCGACCTCGCTGCCACGACGGAGCCTGGAACCGACCGCGCGGCACCCGTCGAAGAGACCGACCACTGGATCGACCGCGGATTCGAGCAGGGTGACGAGCGCTGCCTCGCCGCCGCCTACCAGCGCTGGGGCGGGCTCGTGCACACCCTCGCCACCCGGGCCCTCGGCGATCCGCGCGAGGCCGAGGACGTCACCCAGCAGGTGTTCGTCGCCGCCTGGCGCGGCCGGGCCAACTTCCATCCCGAGCGGGGCAGACTGCCGGCGTGGCTCACCGGCATCACCCGCCGGAAGATCGCCGACGCGCTGACCGCGCGTACCCGCCGGAGGGAGCTCGCGGAGGCCCTCGGTGCCTCCCTGGAGAGCGAGGGCGGCGCCGTCGAGGAGCCCGAGGGGGTGCTCGACCGGATCGTCGTGACCGAGGAGCTGGCGCGGCTGCCCCGCGTCCAGCGGGACGTCCTGAGCCTCGCCTACTTCGGGGACCTCACCCAGGTACAGATCGCCGACCGCACCGGGATGCCGCTGGGCACGGTCAAGAGCCACGCCCGCCGCGGCCTCCAGCGCATGCGCCACAACCTCGCCGTCGCCACGACCGCCGGCTGATCCGGCCCGTCCGGCGGGGCTTCGGCTCCGAACACACAGAGAAAGCGGACCGACCGCGCCCGCGAGGGGCGCCGGCCGGCACACGAGGGGTGGAGACGATGAACGGACGAAGCGTCGCGGTGGTGGGGGCGGGAGTGGCGGGCCTGACCGCCGCGCACCTGTTGTCCCGCGCGCACGACGTGGTGCTGTACGAGGCGGAGGACCGGCTGGGCGGGCATGCCCACACCCACGAAGTGGCCGCCCTCGACGGCGGGACCACGCTCCGGGTGGACACCGGCTTCATCGTCCACAACGAGCGCACCTATCCGAACCTGCTCCGGCTCTTCCGCGAACTCGGCGTCACCACGCAGGACTCCGAGATGAGCATGTCCGTCCGCTGCGACGGGTGCGGTCTGGAGTACGCCGGCGCGCGCGGCCCCCGCGGACTTCTCGGGGGCGGCAATCTGCGGCGCGGCCGCCACCTGCTGACGCTCGCCGACGTCCCCCGCTTCCACCGCGCGGCGCGCCGCCTGCTCGCCCGCGACGACACCGGCAGCACCCTCGGCGAGTTCCTCCGGGCGCACCGCTTCTCCGACCACTTCGTCGGGCACTTCGCGATCCCCCTCGTCTCCGCCGTGTGGTCGTGCGCCCCCGCCACCGCCCTGCGCTACCCCGCCGCGTACCTCTTCCGCTTCCTCGACCACCACGGACTGCTCTCGGTGACCGGATCCCCGCAGTGGAAGACCGTCACCGGGGGATCGGTGGCCTACGTCGAACGGATCGCGAAGGGCGTCTCGTCCGTCCGCACCACCACCCCCGTCCTCGCCGTCGTGCGCGGCGCCGACCGCGCCACCGTCATCACCGCCGACGGCGAGTCGACCGAGCACGCGGCCGTCGTCATCGCGGTCCACCCCGACCAGGCCCTGCGCCTGCTGGCCGACGCCACCGAGCGTGAGCGCCGCGTCCTCGGGGCCTTCACCTACTCCCGCAACCCGACCGTCCTGCACCGCGACACCACGCTCCTGCCGCGCTCGCCTCACGCCCGCGCGTCCTGGAACTACTGGCTGCCCTCGTGCTCCGCGCGGCCCGAGACCGTGCAGGTCAGCTACGACATGAACCGTCTGCAACGGCTCACCACAGGCGCCCCCCACATCGTCACGCTCAACCCGGGAGACCGCGTCGACGAGTCGACCGTCCTGGCCCGGATGACGTACGAACACCCCGTCTACACACCGGAGTCCGTCGCCGCCCAGCGGCTGCTGCCCACCCTCCGCACCCCCGTCACCGCCTTCGCGGGCGCCTACCACGGCTGGGGATTCCATGAGGACGGCTGCCGCTCGGGCGTCGAGGCCGCCCGCCATCTGGGGGTGGACTGGTGATGACCGGCATCGCCCCCACCCCCGTACCCGCCCTGTACGAGACCGAGGTCGCCCACACCCGCGTCACCCCCGTCCCGTACGCCCTGCGGCACCGCACGTACCTGTGGCTGGTCGACCTCGACGACCTGCCCGTCCTGCCCCGGCCGCTGCGCCCCTTCGCCCGCTTCGACCCGCGCGACCACTTCGACGGCGACGCGCCCAGCCTGCGCGCCGGCCTCGACGCGTACCTGGCCGCCCAGGGTGTCGGGGACGCGGACGGCCAGGTGCTGATGCTCGCCCACGCGCGTGTCCTCGGGTACGTCTTCAACCCGCTGACCCTGTACTGGTGCCACGACCGCGCGGGCCGTCCCGTCTGCGTCGTGGCCGAGGTGCACAACACCTACGGCGGGCGCCACTGCTACCTGCTGCGCCCCGACGCGCGGGACCGCGCCGATGTGCCCAAGGAGTTCTACGTCTCGCCGTTCCTCGACGTCGAGGGCGCCTACCGCATGCGGCTGCCGCTCCCAGGTCCCCGTCTCGACCTCACCGTCCAGCTCCGCCACCCGGACGGCTCCCGGCCGCTGACCGCCACGGTGCGCGGCGCACACCGGCCCGCCCGCACGCGCACGCTGCTCGCGGCGGCCTTGCGCCACCCCTGGTCGACCGCGGCCGTCTCGATCGGCATCCGCCGCCACGGGATCCGCCTGTACCTCAAGGGGCTGCGCGTCCGGCCCCGCCCCCAGCCCCGTTCCCGTACCACCTCCACCGTTCAGGAAGGCACCCCGTGACTCTCTCGCTCTCCTCGGCCGCCCCCGCCGCCCCGGCGGGCTCCGTCCGGGTGGACGCCGACCGCTGGCCCGACGTCGCCCGGCTGCCACGGGCCTCCGCTCCGCGCGTCGCCGTCGCCCGCCGTCTCGTCACGCGCGCCCTCACCCGCCTGCCCCTGCGCATACGGACCGCGGAGGGCGGACCCCTCATGCCGCACGCCCGCGCGGCCGACGACGAGCTGCCGACGCTGACGCTGCACGACCCCGACGCGTTCCACCGGCGGATCGGAGCCGACGGCCTGATCGGCTTCGGGGAGTCGTACATGGCCGGGGAGTGGGACGCGGACGACCTCGTCGGCGTGCTCACGGTCCTCGCCCGCCACGTCGACGACCTCGTCCCCGCACCGCTGCGCCGACTGCGCGGTGCCTGGGTGCGCCGCAGGCCCTCCGCCGACCGCAACACCCCCGACGGCGCGCGGGAGAACATCCACCGCCACTACGACCTGTCCAACGAACTCTTCGCGCTCTTCCTCGATCCGGGCCTCAGCTACTCCTCGGCCGTCTTCGAGCCGCTGCCCGCGGCCGGTTCCCCCCTCACGGACGGGGAGTTCACCGCCGCCCAGCACCGCAAGATCGACCGGCTCCTCGACCTGGCCGAGGCAGGACCGGGCACGGAACTCCTGGAGATCGGCACCGGCTGGGGCGAACTCGCGATCCGCGCGGCCGCCAGGGGAGCCCGTGTCCGCACGATCACCCTCTCCGGGGAACAGCTCGAACTCGCGCGGCGGCGCGTGGCGGACGCCGGCGTCGCCGACCGCGTCACCGTCGAACTCCTCGACTACCGCGACGCCCGGGGCCGCTACGACGCCGTCGTGAGCGTCGAGATGATCGAGGCCGTCGGGGCGGAGTTCTGGTCCGACTACTTCGGCGCGCTCCGCGGCCTCCTGGCCCCCGGCGGCCGTGTCGCCCTCCAGGCCATCACCATGCCCCACGACCGGATGCTCGCCACCGCCCGCACCCACACCTGGATCAGCAAGTACGTGTTCCCCGGCGGGCTGATCCCCTCCCCGGAGGCCATCGCCCGCGCGAGCGCCGCGGCGGGCCTGCGCATCACCCACGACACGGGGTACGGCGACCACTACGCCGAGACCCTGCGCGCGTGGCGCGAGCGCTTCCTCCGCCAGGAGCCGGCCGTCACGGCTCTCGGGTTCGACCACGCCTTCCGGCGCCTGTGGGAGTTCTACCTCGCCTACTCGGAGGCCGGTTTCCGCTCGCACTACCTCGACGTCCGCCAACTCCGGCTCACCGCGGCCGACCTGGAGGCGGCCCGATGAGCCTCGGTACCGTCGACGCGGGCGCCCTCGGCACCGTCCTCGCCGCCTCGGCGGCCGCGGCGCTGACGGTCATGCTGATCACGTTCGTGATCGGCACCGTGCGGAGCCTGCACCGCGTGGTCGACGTGGCCTGGGGAATCGCCTTCGCCGCCGTCGCCCTGGTCGCCTGGTTCCTCGCGTCCGGCCACGGCGACGACCCGCGCAGGACCCTCGTCGCCCTCGCCACCGTCGTCTGGGGACTCCGCCTCGCGAGCCACATCGCCCGGCGCGGACGCGGACACGGGGAGGACCCCCGGTACGCCCGCATGCTGTCCCGCGCCCGGGGCAACCCCGCGCTCTACGCCCTGGGGAAGGTCTACCTCCTCCAGGGCGGCCTCGTCTGGCTCGTCTCCCTCCCCGTGCAGATCGCCGTCCTGCTGCCGGAACCCCTCGGCGCGCTCGGCTGGCTCGGCCTCGCCGTCTGGGCCGCGGGCCTCACCTTCGAAGCGGTCGGCGACCACCAGCTCGCCCGCTTCAAGGCCGACCCGGGCCACCGGGGGCTGATCATGGACCGGGGGCTGTGGAGCTGGACCCGCCACCCCAACTACTTCGGCGACTTCCTCGTCTGGTGGGGCCTGTACCTGACGGCCTGCGCCACCTGGCAGACCGCCCTGTTCGCCCTCGTGTCCCCGCTCGTCATGAGCGGCCTGCTCATCTGGGGCAGCGGCAAGCGGCTCCTGGAGGCGCACATGGCGGACCGCCCCGGGTACGCCGCGTACCGGGAGCGGACGAGTGGCTTCTTCCCCCGGCCGCCCCGGGGCGCGCCTCAGCCCTCGACGGGCCGCGCCCGCTCCTCGTAGAGCCGGCAGAGCGCGTCGACGGCCTCCCGGAGACCGGCGGGACGGATCATGCCCGGAGCGGTCGGTCGGCCGAGCCAGCCCGGTCCCGCGAGCAGTACCAGGGGAGGGGTGCGCGCCCCTCGTATCCCGAAGGCGGTTCCCGCGATCTGACGGGCCAGCGAACGGTCAGCCGTCGCTCTTGCCTGCGACCAGAGGGCGACGGCGGCAGGACCCGACCGCCGCACCGCCGCCGTCAACGCCTCCGCCGGGACCGCCGCGCCGAACATCCTCGTCGGAAGACCCCGTTCCGAAAGAGCTGCCGCGAGCGCTTCGAGAGGCAGTGTGTGCTGCTCCGCCGGTACGCACGCGAGCAGGACCGGAGACGCCGCGGAGGGCGGCACCGCGCCGGCGACGACGACGCGCCGCAACGCCGTCGAGACGTGCCAGGAGACGAGGTGCTCCACCTCGACGTAGCGATCCCCCGAGACGTCCCACTTGCGGCCGACGGCGTGCAGGACCGGGGCCATCACCTCCTCCCAGGCGACCACGGGGCCGTACGCGTCGAGGACCTGGCGGAGCAGCCGGTCCATGGCCGGGCCGTCGAGCCGCACGGCGGCCCGGGCAAGGCCGCGGCACTCCTGCCGTACGTCCCCCAGGGGCAACCCGCTGCCCGGCCCGGCACGAGGGGCCGCGAACGCCGCGGACCGCGTCGGCCGGGCGGCGGACGCGCCCGCCGTCGACCGCAGGCCCTCCGCCGCACGCGCGGCCTCGGCGGGCGGGACACCCGAGGCCGTGAGGCGGCACATCTCCTCCAGCATCGCCACGTCCGCCGTGCTCCACCGCCGATGCCGACCGTCCACGCGCTCGGCGGGCCCGATGCCGTAGCGCCGCTCCCAGGACCGCACCGTGCTCGGTGAGACCCCCAGCATCCGGGCGACCGCCCCCGTCGTGATCCCGTGCACCGTGTCGGACATGTCACCCACCCTGTGATGCGGAAGCGCCCCGGGCCCCGCCCGGTCCCGCTTCCGCGCGCTGTCAGAGTCGTCCCGCAACGGCGGCGTCGGGCAGCCGCGCGGCCACCTCGTCGCCCATGCGCTCGAACTCCGGCCGCAGGAACGGCGTGGCGAGCTTCGCGAGGCCCTTGAAAGTCAGGGAGGCCCGGTACGTCAGGAACGTGCCGTCCCCCTCCTCGGCGAAGCTCAGGTCGTCGACGGCGGTCACCGTCCGGTTCTCCCCGACGAACACGAGACGCGTCGGCTCGTGTACGTCGAGCCGGTAGTCGAGGCGGGTTGTACGGCCCCGGAACACCGAGGTGTTGCGCCAGCGCGCACCCGCACGGACCGGTCCGTCGTCCAGTCGCACACACGACACCGTCCCGGGGTCCCATTCCTCGGCACGCGCGAAGTCCTCCATGTACGCCATGAGCTCGCGCAACGGAAGGCCCACCACGAAGCTGCGCCTCACCCTGATCACCGCACGGTCCTCCGTCCTCCCACCACCACGAAGTCCTGGCCGACTTCCCGGACACCTGTAGCTTCCGCGCGCGGCGACGCCCCGGATGCACCGATCAGGGCCCCGGGACATCGCCCAGCGTGAACCGGTCCCTCAGGACCACTCCAGAACGAGGTAGCCGCGGTGGGGCACGTCCGCCTCGACGGTGAGGCAGTCGCCCTCCCGTACCGTCGCGACCGGCCTGGGCCCCGACAGCGGGGTCAGCAGGGTCGCGACGACGTCATCGCCCAGGCCGTCGGCGGCCACACGCGGCCGGGCGGTGTCGGCAGAGCCGTTCGCCACCGCCAGGCGGTGGCGGTCGCCGACCCGGGCGTACTGCGGGACCAGGTGGGGGCCGCCGGTCACCACCGGCAGGCGGGCCCCGAGGAATCGCAGGGACCGGTGGACCAGCCGCTGTCCGTCGTCGCACCGTCCGAGGCTCTCGGGCCGGCAGGCCGCCGTCGTGACCACCCTGCCCCCGAGGGAGTTGGCGAAGGCGACGCGGCCCGCTCCCCAGTGATCCCCGCGCGGGGTGAGGATCTCCGTCCAGGTCTCCGCCCCGGGAAGGGCGGTCACGCGGGCCAGCGACGGCTGCACGTTCACGCTCAGCAGCGCACCGCCCTCCAGGATCCGCTCCATGCTGTACGGGTCGGCCGACGGCGTGTCCCGGTCCACCTCCTCCTGGACGGTGACGCCCAGCAGCTCACCGAAACCGCGCCGGTCCAGGATCGCCGCCGCCGTGCCGTCCAGCAGCAGCCCGCCCAGGAGCAGTTGCTCCACCGAGGCGTCGCGCACACCCCACGCGGCCGTGCCGAAGAGCGCGTTCACCCCGGCGACGCCCGCCTGGACGGGCACCCCGTATGGCAGCAGGAACGCCGGAGCCCGCAGGGGGTCGGCGTCGAGGCCCTCCAGGGTTCCGTCGCCGTGCACGAACGCGGCGGTCTCCTGCTGCCACGGAATGCCGACACCGACCGCCCGCACGTCGTCCGCCGCGCAGAAGTCCAGTGCCGCCCGGGAGTTCGCGAGCATCCGGCCGATCCGGGGGTGGCGTGCCGGGTCACCCGTCACGAAGGGGAAGACGTCGAGGAGGAGGGCGTCGGCCCCCGACAGGGCCGCCGTGACCATCTCCGACCAGGTCTGCGTGTCGGACTTGGTCCATGCGGTGTGCGGCCAGTTCTCGATCTCGGGCGCCACTTCCACAGACGGCGGCCGGAGCCCGTTCTGCAGTTCCAGCATGGCCACCGAGCGGGCCAGAGCGCCGCCGGGGCTGTCGGCGTACGGGGCGAAGTGCGGCCGATGGGCGCCGAAGCGCGCGAAGAGGCCCTCCCAGTCGCGCCCTTCGACCGAGGCGATGCCGAGTCCGGAGCTCATCAGCCCGAGCGTGGACCGTCCTGCCACGGCCTCGCGCACGAGATCGACGACTTCGAGCTGGGCCGTCCGCCAGGTCCGGCGGAGCAGCGCCCGCCACGGGTGGGGCTCGCCGGGCGCGGTGACGGCGGCCACCAGCTCCTCCCGCGTCACGTCGAGGCCGAGCCGGGCCAGCATCTCCGGTTCGAACCCGCCGCCCCAGGTCAGTGGCGCGTGATTGTGGAAGCGGAAGTCGTCCTCCAGCCACATCACGCGGAACCCGAGTTCGGCGAAGCGCCCGTAGTGGGCGGCGATCCAGGCGCGCCAGACGGGGCAGGCGAAGGAGGCCGACGCCGTCGAGACCTCTCCGGTGGGGGAGACGAGCGGCGCGAAACCGAGGTCCTGTACACGGCCCCGGTCGGCGTGCCCGGACGTGACCCAGGGGTTGAGGCTGACCTCGATGCCCCGTGCGGCCAGGACGTCCCTGGCCGCGCGGGTGGTCTCGTACCAGCGGTCCTCCTCCGCGCCCGCCAGGTGCCCGGCGTGCAGCTCCTCCGAGCCGATGATCAGGACGACCTCGTCGACGGAGTGCTTCACGCAGAACTCCGCCAGCTCGGCGGGGTCCTGATCGGGCATCACCTGATAGCGCAGGTGGTATCGGCTCATGGCGGCTCTCCGGTGGTGGCGCTCTTCGGTGGTGGCGGCTCTCATGCCGTCGTGCTCGGGACGGCGTGCCGGCCGGACGGGCGGAGGACGGTCCGCCCGTCCTGCCGGCACGGGTTCACGGGCCCGCGGGGGCGAGCGTCAGGGTCTGCTCGGCAGCGGTCCTGGCGCCGCCGACCGGGCCGCCCGCGGTGTCGGTCCAGGCCCGGGTGGGCGTGGTCTCGACGAGCCGGCCGGAGACTCCCGACATCCCGATCACCAGTCCGCTGTAGCGGTTGACCAGGCGGAACGTACCGGTGGACGCGCCGTCGACACTCTTCCCCGGGATGACGAACCACTGCTGGCCGACGGTCGGCCCGCCGGGCCGTGCCGCGGTCGCGGTGGGCAGCGCGCCCCAGGCCCGGCCGCTGTCACGCGTGGAGTCCACCCCGAGGAGGTCCCGGGTGGCGGCGTTGGCGATGCGGTACGAACCGTCGCCGTTGGAGGTGAAGATCCACGTGCTGCGGCTCGACCCGACGCCCGCGGGCAAGGAGGTCGTCGCCCGGCCGCCGGCGGCCTGCGCGAGGACCCGGCCGTCGCCGCTGCGGACGGTGTAGGTCGCCCCCGAGACGACGGGGGCGGCCGGAGCGCTGGTGTCGACCGTGGTCCGGTAGTACTCGCCGTCGGCGCCGTTGGAGCAGGAGATCGAGCAGTAGCTGCGGAAGGTCCTGCCGACGATGGTCGAGCCGGTCTTGTTCACGGAGTCCAGCATCCAGCGGTACCACGAGCCCGAGCGGTAGTCGCCGGAGTCGCCGATGAGCCGCCACTTCTGGGTGGAGAGGTCGTCGGTGACGTAGAAGCGCTGAGCCTCCGAGCCGTCCTGGTGCACGGCCTCGGGTTCGCCGAAGTACAGGCCCAGATGGGCGTTGTAGACGACGCTCATGGTCAACAGGTCCGACTTGGCGGGCAGTTCGCCGGCGGCCTGCTGCTCGGCGACGCTGCCGGGGGTGGCGGGGTCGTAGTCGTGCTCGACGGGGGTGTAGCCCGTCGGGTTGTCGGCGTCGACCGGCTCCATGTTGCTCTCCAGGCCGCCGACTCCGGGCTGGGACCAGGAGCCGTCGTACCACTTGCGCCAGGACCCGGGCGCCATCTTCGCCGACATGGGGGCGCGGGCCACGTGACCCCGGCTGCCGTCCGTCCAGCCGCCCGGGACGCCGCCCTTCGGGATGGCGCGCGAGTTGTAGTAGACGTAGAAGTAGCCGGACGCGGTGTCCACGAACAGCCGGGCGTCCCCGTTGCCGTAGTGGTAGGTGTCGTGCGGGAAGGCCTCGTCGTCGCCGCGCTCCGTGCTGTACGGCGAGGTGAGGACGTGGTCCTTGATGTCCCAGGTCCTGCCCTGGTCCTTGGAGACCGCGTAGTCGATCGCGTCGTAGTGCAGGTTGTCCCCGAAGGGGTCCGGGGTGAACTCGTTGTGGACCAGGCCGTACCAGTCGCCCGTGTCCGGGTCCACCCACACGCCCATCAGGTCGCAGTAGTTCCGCTGAGCGTAGTGCGATCCGGCGTCCGCGTAGGTGGACTCCCGGCCGGTGGGGCTGTTGTTGCACCGCCATGTGGTGTCGTCGTTGCGGTCCAGGGGGTTGGCCGGGTTCACCGCCTCGCTCAGCCGCGCGTCGCGGGTCGCGCCGTCGAAGTCCTTGCCCCGGTAGAAGGTCCAGGTACGGGGGTCGTTCTCGGCGTACAGGGCGTGCGCGGACTGGTAGTAGAAGGAGCCGTCCTTGTCGATGTATGTGGCGGCGGGCGTGTCGTCGGGGTGGGTCCACGCGCCCTTGGGCCCGATGGTGACCGTGTACGTGGGGTCGGCGGCGGACGCCGGCAGGGATGCCGCCGAACCGGCCAGCGCCACGGCCGTCGCGACGAGGACGCCGACGATTCTGATCCTGGAACGAGCCGACAACAGAGACTCCTCTCTGGCTGGTCCGCTCACGAAGGCGGACCTGCGGCGGTGAATTAGTTTGAATAAAATCTGAACTAATAAGGGGCTGTCAAGGCTCGGGAGGTGATGCCGGAGACTTGCCCCGTGAGCGGCGTGCGGCGCGACCAGAGACGAGGGAACGAGTGAAGGCTGACCAGCGAGCGGCGACCCCTCCGAACGCCGCCCCGTCCGGGCCCGCGCAGCCGCGCGACCGGCGTGCTGTCCGGCGCGCCAACCTCGGTGCGGTGCTGCGGATCCTGCGTGACACGGGCCCGCGTTCGCGCGCGCAGCTCGCCGGTGACACGGGCCTGCCGAAGCCGACCGTCACCACGCTGGTCGCCGAACTCGTCTCCTTGGGCCTGGCGGCCGAGGGGCCCGTGCGGCGCGAAGGCGCGGTGGGCCGCCCCGGCACCCTGGTCCACCTCGACGGGCGGGCCGTCTGCGGCATCGGTGTGGAGATCAGCACGAGTTATGTGCACGTCCTCGCCCTCGGCCTCACCGGCGACCTCGCCTACGAGCGCCGTGGCGCGATCGACGTCGCCCGGACCGGAGCCGACGCGGTGCTCGACCACGTGGCGCGGACCGTCCAGGACTGCCTGGCCGCTCTGGAGCGTGACGGCAGACGCCCGACCGGCCTCACCCTAGCGGTCCCCGGGGTGGTGGACCGGACCTCGGGCGCCGTCGCCTACGCGCCCGCCCTGGGCTGGCGCGACGTCCCGGTCGCCGCGGAACTGCTCGCCCGCCTGACGGGGGAGGTGCCCCGCCTCACCGTCGAGAACGACGCGAAGGCCGGCGCCATGGCCGAGTACGTACGGGTCCAGGGCGGGGACGTCCACGACATGGTCTGCATCACCGGCGAACGCGGTATCGGTGCCGGAATCATCAGCGACGGCCGTCTGCTGCGTGGCCGCGCCGGCTTCGCGGGCGAGGTCGGCCACATGCCCCTCGGCTCCGAGCGCCGCACCTGTGTCTGCGGGCGCCGCGGCTGCTGGGAGACGATGGTCGGCCTGGACGCCCTCCTCCGCCTCGCCGCCGACGGGGACGACGGCATCCACGACACGGACGTCGAGCCGGAGGCCCGGCTCGCCGAACTCCGCCGCCGCGCCGAGGGCGGTGACCCGCGCACGCTGGAGGCCCTCGACCGCGTCGCGGACGACCTGGGCCTCGGCATCGCGGTACTGGCCGACGTGCTCAACCCCGGCGTCGTGGTGCTCGGCGGCTATTTCACGCACATCGGCGACCTCATGATCGACCGTGTGCGGGGCGTGGTCCGCGACCGGGTGATGGCGCCGGACGCGGGCGGCTGCGCGGTGGTCCTCTCCACCCTGGGGTTCACGGCGGCGGCCCGAGGGGGTGCGTACCTCGCCCTCGACGCGGTGTACCGGGAACCGGGCGCGGTCTGATGGCCCAGGTCACATTCGAGGGGCCGGAAGGGGTCCTGCGGGGTGAGGCGCCTCATAGGACCTAGGTCACCTACGAGGCACCCTAGGAGACCGGCCAGACCCCCCTAAATCCCCCCATAGGCCTCATCGACCTGCGGAAACACCCACACCCCCGCCCCCGGGCCCTTCGCCGGGGGTCCGACTCCGCTTCGTACCGGGGGTCGTTGCGTCGCCCGTTCAGCCCTGCTTGTCTGGTGGACGTC